>JASLLI010000004.1 GCA_030747125.1 Fidelibacterota bacterium
GATGGGGGTTCCTCCCCATAAAAAGTCACAACCCCAATTGGTAACTGCAACAGCACAGGTAAAGGGGGAAACGGCAGAGTCATCATCCTCGCAGGGAGGCAGACCACCCAGATTTAACTCATAAGGAGTCATCACATCTCCTTGAATATCATTTATGACAAAGGTATAGGATTCTGCAACATCGGTTATTTCACATTCAGAGGCGTCAAAATATTTAAAGGTAATGACATCTCCTTCGTCGTTACTGCGGATTTGCATCTCATAGAGAATGGTTCCTGCGTAAGGGCCAAAGGGGACATTTAATTGAAGGGCGATACCACGAACTTCACCATTTTCAGCAAACCCTGCAAGAATATCACCTTCATCTCCCAATTGGTTACCATCTCCATCCAAAACAATGGACGTCATGGTGGCAGTAAATTCATACCCTCCCGGCCAATCTACCCAATCCGGCTCATTATCGCAGCCGCTGCCAGTGACAGCAGTCAACTCATGGGGAGTGACTACATCACCAATGATATCGTTTATGATAAATGTATAATTTTCGGAAATATTATAAATGGCATCTTCGGAGGCATCATAATACTGGAATGTGATATTGTCACCTCCGGCATTTGACCGAATTTGCATTTCATACAGAATGGTTCCTGCGTAGGGGCCAAAGGGGACATTGAGTTGCAAAGCAATCCCTCGAACTTCGCCGTCATCGGCAAATCCTGCTAATATATCGCCATCGTCTCCAAGCTGAACACCATCCAAGCGAACCACAGAGTTCATGGTGGCGGTAAACTCAAAACAACCGGGACAGTCTTCCCAGTCCGGCGGTTCAGCATATAAAATTTGGGTTAAAAAGAATAAGGATAGTATTGCAATAGCTTTACTTTTTACCAACTGCATACGAAAATTTCTCCTCCATTTCAATGTAATTATATTCCTCCAACATTTCAGCAGCAAGGTATTGCTGCAGATATCTATTCTTAAATTTACTGCATGCAGGCTACCTCAAACAATGGTTATTCTCCTCACAAACATCTGTGTGACTCCCATCACAAAATAGCATGTAATCAGTATAAACAAATCTAATAACTCTTAATACGACTGCAGGGAATTTATGGAATTACAATTGGTTGGACTTTTCTATCCTGTTTAAATTTAAGACTTGAATAGTATTAAAAAATACCAATTAGACAGGAAACAGCATGGATAAAGCACAGCTGATTATTGACGGAAAAACTCTTGACCTGCCCATTATTACGGGGTCTGAAAATGAAAAAGGAATTGATGTTACACAACTCCGCCCCACCACCAATTTTATTACTTATGACCCCTCTTACGGGAATACAGGTTCCTGCATAAGTGATATTACCTATATTAACGGAGAAGAAGGAATCCTCCGATACCGTGGATATCCCATTGAGCAGTTAGCAGATAATTCCAGTTTTGTTGAAGTGATTTACCTTCTGTTATATGGTGAACTTCCTAATAAGGAAGAATATGATCAATTTAATAAGGACCTTACCTATCACACCTTAATTCATGAAGATATGAAGCGGTTTTTCGACGGATACCCAATGAATGCTCATCCTATGGGTGTGCTGGCATCTACGGTTGCGGCTCTTTCTACTTTTTATCCTGCCCGGGTGGACGGTGATATTGAGCTGAATATTATCAGAATTCTTGCCAAAGTAAAAACCTTGGCTGCATTTGCATATAAAAAATCAATTGGACAGCCACTTATTTACCCAAAGAATGACTTAGGGTATGAAGAAAACTTTCTACACATGATGTTCGCCGTTCCCTCTGAGGAATTTACCATTGACCCTGTTATGGCAGAAGCGCTGCGACTTCTGCTGATATTACATGCTGACCATGAACAAAACTGTTCTACCTCCACAGTTCGAATGGTGGGTAGCAGCAGGGCAAATTTGTTTATTTCCATTGCCGCAGGAATTGGTGCTCTCTGGGGTGCACTTCATGGTGGTGCAAATCAGCGTGTGATTGAAATGCTGCGTATGATTCATTCCGATGGGGATAACTATCAAAAATATATTGATTTGGCTAAGGACAAAAATTCAAATTTCAAATTGATGGGATTTGGCCATCGGGTATATAAGAATTTTGATCCCCGTGCTAAAATTTTAAAACGCTCTGCAGATACCCTCCTCAATAAAATGGGCATTAACGATCCTTTGCTGAATATTGCTCAGGAGCTTGAAAAGGTGGCATTGAAAGATGAGTTTTTTGTTGCACGAAATTTATATCCCAATGTGGATTTTTACTCTGGTATCATTTATCGTGCCTTGGGAATTCCCACCAAAATGTTTACAGTCATGTTTGCCTTGGGAAGACTCCCTGGCTGGATCGCCCAATGGAAAGAAATGCGCAATGCTGAAGTCCCCAGAATATACCGACCCAGACAAATTTACACCGGCGCAACCAAACGGGATTTTATCCCAATGAAAAAGCGCTAATCTATTCTCCAATAAAATAATAATTTAAGGAAATACTCCATGGCTCGAAAAAAAATTGCCCTAATTGGCGGAGGTCAGATTGGCGGCAATCTGGCATTATTGGCAACACAGAAAGAATTGGGAGATGTGGTTATTTATGACATCCCACAGGCTGAAGGTATGACGAAGGGAAAAGCCCTGGATATTATGCAACTTCGTCCTCATGACGGCTATGATGCACATCTGGAAGGTAGCAGCAATCCGGAAGATTTGCAGGATGCTGATGTAGTCATTATCACTGCAGGAGTTCCACGAAAGCCGGGAATGAATCGGGAAGATCTGCTGGAGATCAATATTAAGATTATTACAGATGTGGCTCAAAATGTGAAGAAGTATGCTCCCAATGCTTTCGTTATTGTTGTTTCCAACCCTCTGGATGCTATCGTTTATTCCTTTTATAAAGCATCAGGATTTCCAAAAAACAAAGTTGCAGGAATGGCAGGTGCTTTAGACAGTGGGCGCTTCAGGACCTTTCTTGCCATGGAAACCGGTTATTCTGCACAAGATGTAAACTGCATGGTTTTGGGTGGGCATGGAGATACCATGGTTCCTATCACCCGGTTAGCAACAATAGGGGGAATTCCTGCCGAGGAGTTAATCCCAAGGGACAGATTGGATGCCATTGTAGATAGAGTTCGTTTTGCCGGTGGCGAAATTGTCAAACTCTTTGGAAATGGTTCTGCCTATTATGCTCCTGCAGCTTCAGCAATTGAAATGGCTGAAGCTTATCTATTGGACAAAAAACGGGTTATCCCCTCTGCTGCTCTCTGTGAAGGCGAATTCGGTATTGATGGATATTTTATTGGTGTTCCGACAGTCATTGGTAGTGGGGGGGTTGAAAAAATTCTTGAATTCAATCTCCTCCCTGAAGAACAGGAAATGCTGGACAGCACTTTGGATGCAGTAAAAAAAACTGTCTTAGAGACTAAACTGTAACCCGCTTCTTACAATGAATCCTGATTTTCAGGAAAAACTCCTCCGCTTCACCCTGCAGACTGCCAGAGAAGCCGGTACTATTCTCATGTCTCATTATGGGAATCTACAAAAAATAAAGCAAAAATCATCTGCCATTGATTTGGTGACAGCCGCAGATGTAGATTCAGAAAAGTATATCGTGAATGAAATTCAAAGTTGTTACCCTGCCCATGATATCTTGACTGAAGAAACCCCTGTTGAAAGCCAGAATTCAGATTTTTTGTGGGTGATTGATCCTTTAGATGGTACCACAAATTTTGTACATCAACTTCCTATTTTTGCAGTCTCCATTGGTCTGCAATACTTAGGGAAAACCATTGTGGGTGTGGTCTTTAATCCCGCCGTTGATAAACTATTTCACGCCTCCTCAGGCTTCGGATCATTTCTAAATAATAAACCAATTCATTCTTCTTCTACTATTACTTTAAGTGATAGCCTATTAGTTACTGGTTTTCCATATACTCATGATAATTACTGGAATCATGGTTTTACCCTGTTCAAGGATATTTACAGTAAGACTAGAGGGGTGCGAAGATTAGGCGCAGCAGCCTTGGATTTCTGTTTTACTGCTATGGGTAGATTTGATGGATATTGGGAGTTCGGACTGCAACCCTGGGATATCTGCGCCGGTGCGTTGATACTGCAGGAAGCAGGTGGAAAAGTCACAGATTGGGATGGCTCTGAATTCCCCTTTTCAGGAGACCGTATTTTAGCCACTAACGGAGAGATTCATAGAGAATTAGAAGCCGTTTTATCCCGGAAAAAGACTTAACCTTCTTTCACCTCAGCCAAAATTTTTTCACATAAATTTAAAGGGAATCCGGTTTTATCCCGGATTCCCTGTATATCTGCAGATTTCATTTCTTCTATTGATTTAAAAGACTTCCATAATTTTTGAGTGCGCTTCGCCCCCATACCCTTTATACCTGAGAAGATAGACTTAGTCATTTCTTTTTCCCTGGTACTGCGATGAAATGAAATGGCGAAGCGGTGTACTTCATCACGAATTGCCCTGAGTAAATGCAGACCGGCAGAAGTCTTTGAAATATTTTGCGCTGCTTTCATTCCCGGTTTAAACACTTCCTCCAGCCTTTTTGCCAGGCCGATAACAGATAGGTATCCTAAACCTAAGGCATCTAAAGCTGACTTTGCCGCTGATAACTGCCCTTTACCTCCATCAATAAGAATTAGATCAGGCAGGGGATTTTTCTCCTTCAATTGGCGGGAATAGCGTCGGTGCACAACTTCACGCATAGAAGCAAAATCATCAATGCCTATCACTGATTTAATATGAAACTTTCTGTACTCTGATTTTTTGGGCTTTCCATCAACAAAGCATACCATACCAGCAACAGGATTACTTCCATGAATATTGGAATTATCAAAGGCTTCAATACGCCGCGGTGGTACTTCCATTCCTAAAACCTCCTGAAGCTGCAAGACGGGTTTGTTCAGCAGTTCTTTTCGTTTCGCCTGTTTTAACTTCAGCTCTCCCAAAAGCAAATCTGCGTTTCTCTTAGAAATTTCCACTAATTTCCGTTTTTCGCCCTTTTGAGGAACCAACAGTTTAACTTTCTTCTTCCCTGATTTAGAAAGCCAGGTTTCAATGTTCAGAGTATCAGCAGGAGGAATTTCCAATAATACTTCTTTGGGATAGTCCATCGTGGATGCATAATACTGTAACAAAAATTGCTCGATTTTCTTAGTGTCAGCTTCAGCGTCATGAAGCTTTAATATAAATTTTTCTCTACCCATCATGTGACCATTACGGATGCGCATTACAAGCCCAATACCCAACCTGTTTTCAGATGAGACTGTAATTACATCCCTGTCCATGAAATCCTGGCTGATTTTTTTCTGTTTTTTCATGAATTGGGTGACTGCATGTAGTTGATCCCGGTAATGGGCTGCATCTTCAAACTGAAGGTCTGTCGAAGCTTTTTCCATTTCCTGCATCAGATGCTGTTGAATGTCTTTATTTCTTCCCTTTAGAAACTGGATAATCTGTAATATCATTTTGGAATAATTCTCCTCAGATACCAACCCTTCACAAGGGCCTTCACATCGTTTGATATGATAGTCCAGACAGACTTTAATTTTTCCTTCTTTAATGGTATTTTCATCAATGAAATAAGTACAGGTGCGCAAAGGAAATATTTTATGCAATACCCGTAATATTTCACGGAGATAACCTGCATCCGTAAAGGGGCCAAAATAATTGTGGTCATCCTTGCTGAGGTTTTTCTGGCGAATGATTTCCACTCTGGGATACGGCTCATTGGTGATCCGGATATAGGGAAAAGTTTTATCATCCTTTAAAAAAACATTATACCGTGGTTTATGCTCTTTGATAAGGTTGGCTTCAGTTAACAGTGCTTCCACTTCTGATCTGACCACCATCCATTCAAAGTTGGCAATTTGTTTAACCAATACCTGAGTTTTAGCATCCTTACTTTCAGGTTTTGTAAAGTAGGACCGCACCCGATTCCGCAGGATTTTTGCCTTCCCGATATAAATGATATTACCTTCAATATCATGAAAAAAATACACACCGGGAGATTTTGGAACTTGTGACAGTTTCTGTTTTAGTTCCTTCAATTATAATCCCAGCATTTTCAGGGTGAGAACAACTCCAACAACAGGCAGCAACATGACCCAAATTGAAGGTTTAGGGCGATAGTATATAAAATGGATATCTTGTAGTGCTAACTTTTTTTGCTGTTTGGGTTGGGGTGCAAAACCGGGAGGCTCATTAAAATAATTTCCCATGGCACTGGTAGAGGGTGCTTTCTGCCATTGAAAGGGACTATACCTCAGCAATTCTACTACAAGAGAATCGCCCTGAATGCGAATAATTTCCTGAATATCAAGGAAAGTTCCATCAGAGAGTTCGAAAAATGACTGCGAGGAGTTTTTATGGATAAATTGGAGAGTATCATTCATTTCAGGTTTGTTCAAATTCTGACAATCAATAATTGTAAATTCAATTTGAACCTGTGCCAGAGAAAATTCGGATACAAATAAAAATGTCGTTAAAGGAATGAGATTGTTTAAAACTTTATAAAACATTGTCTCGTACCAGATTTTTTTCTGCGAAAGATAAGTTTCTGATTTTCCCGTTTAAACCTGTTAATCTATAGGCATACATAAGAATAAATTTTTTCAATGTACCCAATAAACACCAAACAATTTATCAGGACTTATTAAAATGCAGCGAAAACGATTTTTACTTTATATAGCCCAGTTTCCTTTCTTTTCTGTAATTGCTTCCGCTTTGGGTATCATCCAACCGATGAAACGATACTTTCTCAATCAATTTTCTATAGCAGGATTTCAGTATTATGAAGGGGTTTCTCTCATTGCAGAAATGAAAAAGGGTGATTCGTTAAAACTCATAAACGACTATGAAAATGAACATGACTATTATGCAGTCAGAATAAAGTATAAAAATAAAATGGTTGGTTATGTACCTCGTTCAGATAATAGACATCTCTACAGAATGCTAAAGCAGGAATTAAACTTACATTGTGAAATATTAGAAGTACATCCCCATGAGGATGCCTGGCATATGTGTAAAGTAAAAGTGGAACTTATTGGATGATTAACCCCTCACCCCTTCTCACATAACTCTACCAATATCCCAGCGGTGGACTTAGGGTGGATGAATGCGATTTTAAACCCTTCTGCACCAATTCGTGGTTGGGTATCAATGAGCTGTACCCCCTTGGTGGAAAGATAATCCAATGCTTTTTGCAGATGGTCTACCTGCAGGGCAATATGGTGCATCCCCTCCCCTTTTTTATTGATGAATTTTGCAATTGGAGAATCCTCAGTAATGGCTTTTACAAATTCCAGCTTGGCTGATTGCGTAGGATATATATCCGTAATAACTCCCTGGTCCTCCACACTTTCTCTTTTACTCAGATTTAATCCCAGCACATTACCAAAGATTTCATTGACTGTCGTCAAATCAGTAACTGCTATACCTATATGTTCAATTCCCAATATTTTGAAAGGAAGGTCATTCATTATCTATTCTCCTTGCACTTAATTCATATTCTGACGCGTCTGTAATTTCTACTTCAAAGAATTCACCTACGGGAAGTTCTTCTTCAATCCGAACGAAATTATCCACCTCGGGCGCATCCCTGTAAGATCTGGCAACAGACCTCCTATCCTCCCCATTCAGGTCAATAATAACTTTTTCCCTTTTACCAACCAGTTTTTGGTTTTTTTGATAGTTAATTTCCTGTTGCAATAACATGATGGTATCCATTCGTTCTGTTTTCACCTCTTTTGGAATATCATCCTTGAGTGTTGCACCATGTGTCCCCTCTTCTTCAGAGTAGGTGAATACACCTAATCGGTCAAATTCGATTTCTTCTACGAAATTATACAATTCCTTGAAATCATCATTTGATTCACCAGGAAAACCCACAATGATACTGGTGCGGATAGAAATCTCGGGACATTTTTCACGCAGAGATTCAAGCCGATTTCTGATGCCGGTGGAATTCAATCCTCTACGCATGGATTTTAACACCCCATCTGATCCGTGCTGTACGGGCATATCAATATAAGGAACCAATTTTTCCAACTCTCCAAAGCGGTGAATCATTTCCCTGTGTAAGTGTGCAGGATGGGCATAGTGAAGACGAATCCACTCAAGGCCATTTACCTCATTGAGGGCATCCATGAGTTCATGGAGGGAGGAACGGGGATTCAAATCCCACCCGTAGGAAGTGCTGTCCTGTGCGATGACCAACAGCTCTTTCACACCGTTGTCTGCCAATCGTTGCGCTTCCTGCACATTCCACTCCAAAGGTTGGGATTTTTGCAGCCCCCTCATGAGAGGAATTGAACAGAAACTGCAGCCATTATCACAACCTTCTGCAATTTTCAGATAAGCGAAATGGTTAGGAGTAAGGAGTGATCGAAAATAACCCGGGTCAGCTTTCCGATATTCTTTTCCAGTGAGATAGCTGAGGATTTCATCATGATCCTGTGTACCAAAAAACGCATCTACTTCAGGAATTTCCTTCCGCAATTCAGTTCCATAGCGATCAGAAAAACAGCCCATGACAATCAGCTTTTCTACCTCACCGGATTTTTTCAATTCACCTGCATCCAGAATAACATCAACAGATTCCTCCCTTGCTGAATCTAAAAATCCGCAGGTGTTGACAATGAGGATATCAGCCTCCTCTGAAGATTTTACCATTTCATAATTTTCCTGCTTCAATCCCCCCACCAGCATTTCAGAGTCCACTAAGTTTTTGGCACAGCCCAAACTAATCATTGAGACTTTCGATTTAACTGATTCAGTCATGCTCAACCATGGTTTCGTTAGAAATTAATCCGTTTAAATAATGGTTTAAATCGAATGGGATTAAATCATCTACTTGCTCACCAACCCCTAAATAATATACGGGCAATTTCAGTGTTTTCATTATTTGGACAGCAATGCCTCCTCTGGCAGTTCCATCCATTTTTGTGAGGATGACCCCGCTCAGGGGAAGATACCGGTTGAATTCCTGTGCCTGCTGCAAACCATTTTGCCCGGTGTTGGCGTCAATGGTAATTAATACATCCACTTCAGAGGTGAGTTTTGTGGTAACACGGTAAATCTTTTGCAATTCCTTCATCAAATTGGGAGAGGTATGCAATCTGCCGGATGTATCCACAATTACCCTGTCCTTTTGTTGGATTAAGCCACTGGATACTCCATCAAATGCTACGGCTGCAGGGTCAGCTGATTTCTCATTGGCTATAATCTGCACCCTTAATCTGTCAGCCCATATTTTCACCTGTTCAACTGCTGCAGCACGGTAGGTATCTGCTGCTACCAGTGAAACTGACTCACCCTGATGTGAGAATAATCCTGCTATCTTGGCAGCGCTGGTGGTTTTGCCTGTACCGTTAATTCCTACAAGGATGATTATTTTATTAAGCGGTTCTGCATTCGATATTCCCTCCAGATAAGTATTTACCGTATTTCTAAACCGCCCCTCAAGACTTAATTTTTTATTATGGGGATTTTCCAATTCATTCAGTATTAGATCAGTCAATTCCCAGCCAATATCAGCACCTAACAGAGATTCTTCCATAAATTCTAAATCAACCTCAGTTAAATATGATTTCCCTGCAAATCCCTGAAAAACTGCACTGATTTTCTTTCTGGTTTTAGATAAGCCCGCTACTGTTTTTTTTAATATAGATATCATCTGTTTTCTAAAAGTTTAAAATAATTTAGATAACGTTTAAAATATTCAAAGGTACTAAACCCAAATAATACCAGAGAAACAAAATAAGAAGACCATAATATTACCTCAGGAATCTCCAGGGATTCCTTAAAGACGAAAAACGCCATCATCAACGCAGATATCCCGATAAACCATTTTCCGGATTGGTTGGACTGAAATACTTCTTCCTGAGAAAACATGAGATACACTCCAATAATGATGAGGAAAATGTCACGAAATGCCAACATAGTAAAAAAGAGAAGAAATGGGAGTTTGAAACTGATGATCAAATAAATCATGACTACCATCATACAAACTTTATCAGCAACAGGATCAATGAGTTTTCCAAAATTGGTGATATCCTCAACTTTACGGGCAACAAATCCGTCGAGAAAGTCTGAGACCACTATTACAATGATAAGAATAAAAGCCCAGTACAACATGTCTCTGTTTCCACGATTCACTTCTTCCAGAACCAATACCAGGGGGATGGAGATAAATATTCTGCTGATACTGATAGCATTCGCTAAAGTCATTATACGATCTTCTCTGGTTGCCAACCGTTTTTTACGGATGCGTTTTCGATGCCTGAGCCGCATTAACTATTTCTTCCTTTATTGAATACCAAAGCTGTTACGAGTGCCTTTTTAACAGGAGTATCAGGGAAGATGTTTAACTCTTCCTCTGCTTCTTTGGATAACTTCAACATGAGAGTTTCAGCATATTCGATACCACCGTTATCTTGAATAAGATTTCTGATTTGTACCAGTTCAGATCGTTTCACATGGTGCTTTATTGCCTGTTTTAATTTTTTTGATTCAGATGATGAAAGCTTTGAAAAAATATGAATCAGCGGAAGGGTTAATATATTTTTCTTCAGGTCAAAACCTGCCGGTTTTCCCAATCCTTCAATATTTCCGGTAATGTCCAGCAGGTCGTCTTTAATTTGAAAAACCAATCCAAATTTTTCACCAAAACCTGCAAGGGCTTTTCGCTGCTGAGGATCTTCAGATACAGTGAGACAACCAATCTCACAGGCTGCAGAAAAGAGTGAGGCAGTTTTATCTCCTACCATTTTGAAATAAATCTCTTCAGTCATTTCTTTTTTCAGGGCTTTTTCAATTTGAAGTATCTCTCCCTGGCTCAGACGCTCAGCAGTATTTGATAATATTTCCAAGGCATCAAAATTCCTCAGATGAATCATATTGGTAAGCGCTTTTGAAAACATGAAATCTCCTACCAACAGGGAAAGTTTATTTTTCCAGACTCGATTTATGGAAGGCCACCCACGACGCAAATCTGCATCATCCACAATATCGTCATGAATAAGAGTAGCCACATGTATCATTTCTAGCAGAGCTGCTGCTTTATAGGTATTTTCCTCCGGTTCTCCACAGAGTATCGCCGCTGCTATACATAAGCGAGGACGAAGCTGTTTCCCCTTTTTCCGGGAAATGTATCCGATGACTGAATTAATAACCTTCACTTCCGAATGTAAAGATGCCCTGAATACCTTTTGGTAATTTTCAAAGTAGGATTCCAAGGGTTGGAAAAATGACTCAGGAGGACTAAGTTTCATTTTTTGGCTTAAATATTTTACTGATGAGAATACTGAATTCGTATAAAGCTAACAACGGTAGTACGATGAGAATCTGACTGACAGGATCAGGTGGAGTCAGCACTGCTCCTAAAATGAGAAACAACACAATTGCAAATTTTCTGTATTCCCTTAAAAATGCAGGGGTGAATATACCAATCTTGGTAAAAAACACAGAAATTACCGGAAGTTGAAACAGCAGTCCGCATCCAAATACCATCCAGAGGATATAGGTAAGATATCCTTCCAATGTAAAATTATAAGCAACTTCTATGGTAGTTGCAGTCAGGGATGTAAAAAAGGCAAGGCTAAAAGGAATAATTACAAAGTAGGCAAAACTCATACCCAGAAGTAGAAAGGTGGTTGAAAAAAACAAGGTGAGAAACACAGCCATCCCGTGTTTAGCTTCAAAGGCAGGAGAAACAAAACGATAGAACTGATAGATAATCATTGGCAAACCTAATATGATGCCACCAAACAGAGCTACTGATAATTTTACGGTGAACATACTGGTTACTTTCAACACTTGTAAATGCAAGTCCACTTGCAGAGATTCTGTAGGGAGAATTAAAAATTTCATCAACATATCTGAGAAATGATAGGTGATGAGCCCCCCGGCAAAGACTGTGAGGAGAATTTTAATTAACCGCCACCTCAGCTCTTCTAAATGATCCCAGAATGGCATTTCTTTGGAATGTTCAGTCATTTCATCAGTTGCTGTACAAGATCATAAGGAGATTTCCTTTGTGTAAATTCTTTAGCAATTTCGCCATCCAATTCCACAGAGGACTCCTCTTTCCAAAAGGAATCCAATAATTTGGCAGTCACTAATTCCATCACCTTTGATTTATAACGGTCATCCTGCTTTTCACATGTAATTCCCATGGCATTGCTAAACTGGCGGTGCTCATCAATTAAAGTGGAGAGTTGGTTAATACCTTTGCCTTCGGTAGCAACCGTATGCACTACTTTAGGAATCCAGGTCTCTGCATCATGAGGAAGGGTTGACAGAATATTTTGCAGGGTGATCATGAGTTTATTTGCACCAGGGCGGTCTGCTTTATTGATGGCAAAAATATTCCCAATCTCCATGAGTCCTGCCTTCAACATTTGTACTTCATCTCCTGACTCAGGGACTAATACAACAACAACTGAATCTGCTGCACGAATTACATCCAGTTCAATTTGTCCCACCCCAACCGTTTCAAACAGGACAATATCAAATCCGGCAGCATCAAAGATATCTCCTGCTTCCTGTGTTTTTACAGACAGTCCCCCCTGGCTTCCTCTGGTTGCCATGCTGCGGACAAACACTCCTTTGTCGGAAAAATGGTTTGTCATTCGGATACGGTCACCCAAAACTGCCCCACCGGAAAATGGACTGGAAGGATCAACAGCAACTACTGCAACTGTTTTTTCCTCACTTCGGTAGTGGGAAATAAGTTGATCAGTTATGGAGGATTTTCCTGCTCCCGGAGGTCCAGTTATCCCTATTCGGTAGGCTTTACCTGTGAATGGATGGATGCCAGACAGCAATTCTGCTGCCTCCACTCCTTGGTTTTCAATGAGGGAAATTGCCTGAGAAACAGATGACCTGGATTGCGTGCGTATTCCCTTAATAAGCTCAGATAACACGCCGCAAATTTAAGGTATTAGGTCAGTGTGATTTTACTGCTGTTTAGACTGTTTTATCAAATAAGCGTTTGAAGAAGGCGTAGTCAGGAATGACCACTGTATGCCCCACTTTGGTAATCATGTGGCGGTCTTCAAAAAGTTTTAATACGCGGGAAACAGTCTCCCGGGAGGTTCCTGACATATTGGCAATATCCTGTTGGAAAGGAAGTTTTTCTATGGTTACCTGCCCCTTTCTGATAACTCCCATATCCTCTGCTAAATTTAGAAGAGATACGCCGATTCTGTGTTCTGCATCAGAAAGAGAGAGGGCTTCAATCTGTTGGTCTGACTTTCTTAGCCGTTTGGCTAGTTCGCCCATTAAAGCAAATGATATCTTAAAATTACGCCGCAACAAACGCAGAAACTCAGATTTTTGAATGGCGATGAGTTCACAATCTTCCTGTGCCAACGCATTGGCTGAACGGGCTTCACCGTCTATAATTGCCATCTCACCAAATATTTCGCCGGGACCTAATAAGGAAAGTATGACTTCTTTACCTTCATCATTCACCCTGGTTATTTTAACCGTACCCACACCAATGACAAACACAATGTCTCCAAATTCCTCCTCAAGAATTATCATGCTGTTTTTAGGATATTTACGAGGAGTGCAGCTTTCGGCCACTTCCGCTAATTCCTGCTCATCCAAATCTATAAAAATTGGGATAGAACTCAAATTTTCAATGGTCATCTATATTTTCCTTTATATGTGAATAATGTGTAAATCAGGATTTTTACTGAGTAAATGTCTATTTCACGGACTAGTAAAGTTAGTGTAATTAGTTTCTAATTACAATATTTTCTCTTTCTAAACCCTATAATTAATTCTTAGTCTAATAAACAATTTATGTCTTAATTTTGTAGGCTATAATTTAAAAGGAATTAATATAAAATAAATGGGTGCAACTGGATCAGAATTAAAACGAGTCCGGCAATCACGCCGGGACAACTTGCGGAATCGTCATTATAAATCAATGATGAAAACTTCCATTAAAAAGGTATTGGATGCTGATAAAGGCGAAGCTGCTTCTCTATTGTCTCAGGCAGTATCTACTATTGACCGTGTCTGTGGTAAAGGTATTATTCATAAAAATCGCGCAGCACAGCATAAATCTAAGCTCACCAAGTATATAAATAGTCTTTAGGCTGTTTCCAAACTTAATTTAACCCCATCTGTAGTCTTTATGGATGGGGTTTTCTATTGGGGCTTTTGATAGTTGGGAGATTCCTTAGTGATATTTATATCATGTGGGTGGCTCTCTTTCATTCCCGCCCCGGTTATCTGTATAAATTTCGCTTTCTTAGAAAAATCATGAATGGTTTTAGCTCCACAATATCCCATGGAGCTTCTCACTCCGCCGATTAATTGATGCAGTGTATCTTTTACATCACCTTTGAATGGCACCATTCCTTCAATTCCCTCCGGTACCAACTTCTTTAGTTCATCCGTATCCTGCTGAAAATATCTGTCTTTACTGCCTTCATTCATGGCAGCAATGGATCCCATTCCCCGGTAAGATTTAAAGCTTCTGCCTTCCCATAAAATGATTTCTCCGGGGCTTTCATTGGTACCTGCCAGAATACCACCCAGCATCACCACTTCTGCTCCTGCTGCAAATGATTTTGCCACATCACCAGAGTATCGCATTCCTCCATCTGAAATTATGGGGATGTCAAACTTTTGGGCTACAGAAACTGCATCCAGTACTGCTGTGAATTGAGGGACCCCCACTCCTGCAATCATTCTGGTGGTACAGGACGAACCAGCGCCAATACCTACTTTCACCGCATCCACACCTGCATTGATAAGTGCTTCTGCCCCATCCGCTGTAGCAACATTCCCCGCAATAACATCTATAGCAGACAGTTCCTTTTTCAGGGTGCTTACTGTATCTAAAACCCCCTGTGAATGACCATGAGCTGTGTCAACTACAATGGCATCGACATGTGCTTCACTCAGTGCTTGAGCCCGCTCAGAGGTATCAGCTGAAACTCCCACTGCTGCAGCTACTAATAATCTGCCATGTGTATCAGTAGCAGCATTGGGATGGTTTTCCTTTTTTAAAATGTCCTTAACAGTAATCAGTCCGCAAAGAGAACCATCTTCATCCACAACCAGCAATTTCTCTATTCGATTTTCCTGTAATACAGATTTGGCATCTTTTAAAGTGGTTCCTTTTTTGACTGTTACCAGATTCTCTCCGGTCATCCGGTCTGCCACTTTTAAATTCAGATTCGTTTCAAAACGGATATCGCGGTTGGTGAGAATTCCCACCAGTTTACCTTCATCAACAACGGGAACTCCTGAAATATGAAAATGAGCCATAATTCCAAGTGCATCCCGAATGGTTTTTGAAGAATTGATAGTGACGGGGTCTAAAATCATACCGCTTTCAGAGCGCTTCACTCTGTCCACTTGTTTAACCTGATCTTCAATAGATAGATTTTTATGGATGACTCCAATTCCCCCTTCCCGTGCCATAGCAATCGCCATACGGCTCTCAGTTACTGTGTCCATAGCGGCAGACATGATGGGTATATTCAGCTGAATATTTTTTGTCAACCGCGTTGAAAGGTCAACCTCTTTGGGAAGTACCTGTGAATGCAGCGGTTCCAATAATATATCATCAAAAGTTAAACCTGTCTTATAATGTGTACTCATTGCAATTTACTTTCTTTTTCAATTGTTGCTAATAATTTTCCTGATTGAATTAGGGTCAGGATGAGAGAAATATCCTCACTTTGGATTCTGTCTTCCAATAACTCCGGTACTACTTCTCTTACTATATTCATAATGGGGATCAGCCTTTTGGCAGGCTGCAATCCACCACGCAGGGTTATGGCCTGGCAGGCGCATAGAATTTCTATAGCAAGAATGGATTCCAGATTTTCCACAATTGCCTTTAATTTCCGCCCTGCCCAGGGTGCCATGCTCACATGATCCTCCTGATCTGCACCGGTAGGAATTGAGTCCACACTGGCAGGGTGTGCCAGACCTTTATTTTCCGAAGCCAATGCTGCCGCAGTCACCTGGGACATCATCACTCCTGAATTCACCCCAGGATTAGAAATGAGAAATGGCGGTAGATCAAACTCTCCTTTAGTCAGAGTATATATTCTGCGCTCGCTGATATTTCCAAGTTCAGCAGCTGCGATGGCAGCCATATCCATTGCCTGTGCAGCATGTTCAGCATGAAAATTACCTGCAGAAATAACCTCACCATCGGGGAAAATTAACGGATTATCAGAAACTGCATTTACCTCGTTTTCAATGATTTTTGAAGCAGCCCTCAGCGTATCTCTGGATGCACCGTGTACTTGAGGCATACAGCGGATGCTATACATGTCCTGCACCCTTTCACAGTCCTCATGGGATCTATGAATTTCACTATCCTGAAGCAGCTGGTATAAATTTGCTGCAGACTCTGCCTGCCCGGGGTGGTGTTTAAGTGACTGCACTTTTTCCAAGAATGCTGTATCCGTCCCCAGGATACCTTCTACGGATAAGGCTCCCGCAATGTCAGCTATCTTGGTTAATCTATGTAATTTACAAAGATAGATAACTCCATAAGCTGTAGAAAATTGTGTGCCGTTTATAAGTGCAAGTCCTTCTTTAAAACTTAATGTGAGGGGTGATATTCCCTCTTTTTTCAAAGCGGTGACTGAAGTAATATAACCTGAATCAACTTTTATTTTCCCTTCACCAATGAGGGGTAGAGACATATGACTCAAAGGCGCTAAATCTCCGCTTGCACCAACGGAACCTTTCTCCGGTACAAGTGGAATCAATCCATGATTTATCAATTCTGTAAGTTTTTCTACCAACTCAGTCCTGATACCACTGTATCCTTTAGATAAAGACAAAACTTTCAACACCATCATTAACCGTACCAAAGAAGATTCCACTGGATTGCCTACTCCGGCAGCATGGGAGAGTAATAAGTTTTGTTGAAGCTGAGTAATTTGTGAATCAGATATTTTCACCTGACTTAGTTTACCAAAACCGGTATTCACACCATACACTGTTTTCCCGGATTCCAGAACCGATTCAAGGACTCGGCGTGAGGATTGAATTTTATGTGTTACGGCAGGAGATAATCGGAGGCGCAGACCGGATTCGGAGAGTGAATAGATTTCCTCCAGAGTATATTTTTTATCTTCGACAATAAAGTTTGCCAATTATTTCTTTTCCACTTTTTGTAAGTTATTTTAATTGAAATTGATTTGCCTAAAAGAATTTTATAGATTCAGAAATCAAGGTATCAATCTGACGATAAGGAATGGCATCAACAGGGAGAGCCCCTAATATAGTCTTCCCATATCTTTTTGTTGCTAGCCGGGTATCCCCTACAATACAGATTCCCGTATCATTCATGTTGCGGATCAACCGTCCAAATCCCTGACGAAATCGCATGGCAGCTTCCGGTATTTGATATTGATAAAAGGCATTATCTCCCCTTTGATTATAATCGTTAATCTGCGCCTGTACCAACGGCTCAAAGGGATTATCAAAAGGAGTTTTCACAATAAATAATAATTCAACTTTGTCTCCGGGGAAATCAATTCCTTCCCAAAAGCTGGAAGTTCCAATGAGAATAGAATTGGAATGTTCAAGATAACCCCGAACCAAAACATTTCTGCTTATTCCAGGATTTTGGACGAATAATCTGCAGTCTGATCGTTTTAGCTTCGGATCCAGATATCTTTTTAATGCCAGAGTCTGCTTATAAGAAGTACATAAAACCAACATTCTACGATTTAATTTCAAAGCAATGGATTCTATTTGCTTTCCAATATCATCCAGAAAGCGGGGGTCATTCACATCTATGGCGCTTTGATATAAAAAAACTTTCACTTGATCACTGTAATGAAATGGTGAATAATATATTTTCTCAATAACGGATTGATTTATCTCAGCTAAATCCAACCCTATCTTTTCTTTAAAATAACGGAAGTCCTCATTAATGGTAAGAGTGGCAGAACAGAAAAGTCCTGCAGGATGGTGCTGAAAAAGGGTATCATTTATAAATTCGTTTACCTTTAATGGTGAAGAATTCATAAATGCCATATTCTGAAATTCTGACTTTTGGAAGGTGGACCACTGTACCATTTCAGAATTTTCCTGCAATGCCGCTCCAAGACTCTCAATACCCTCTTTCAAATTTCCCGATATGGAACTGAATTCAAGCTGAATCGAGGCAGGAATATTTTCCTTTTCTTCTGTGAGCATCTTTTCAAATTTCAGAACATCCTTTTCAAAGGATTGGAGAGAAATCAATATGTCCCAAGGGCTGGGATCAGTATCAATAAATTCATCTCTGGGGTTTTGATATAATATTTTCTGAGTATTGTATTCTGACTGACGAAGTACATCCTCTCTCATATGAACATAGGAATTGAAAAAGTCCCTGATCTCTGATTTAATGACTTTTCCATCTTCAGCAAGCTGGCGGTAGAGCTCAGAAAGGTCACCGAACCTACCTAATGCCTGCACCTTCCAATTGGATTTTGTAGTTGTAAAAAATTGAAATATATCATCCAGTGATTTTAGCCCAAATTGATGGACTAACTGGTCACGGATAACAGATGCAAAATGATGAGCTTCATCAATGACAAAAATAAATTCCGGTGGGAGACTGGAATTTTCCCGCATGAGTTCATTCCCAAACAGAGAATGATTTATAATAATAATATCAGCATCATTAAGATTACTGCGTACTTTCCCAGAATAGCATCCATCATATTTTTTGCATCGCTTCCCTGAACAATAGCCTCTCTCACTGCGGACCAATGACCAGAGCCTGCTAAAGCGGTTCATGGGAAAACCATTGCATTCAGACACATCCCCTGATTTACTTTCCCATTCCCAAACTAAAAGAGGAATCAGATTTTCAACTTCATTCTCATTTATTAAATTTCTGTGGTTTTGCAGTAACTGATTCAATTTCGTACGGCAGATGTAATTATGTTTCCCTTTATAGATTACTGATTTCAGTGGTTGATCCACTGCCTCTGCAAATTTGGGAATATCCTTACTGAATAATTGGTTTTGCAGTGTCTTGGTATGAGTGGAAATGATAATAGGCACTTCTCTTTGCACTCCTGCCAAATAGCCTGCAGATACATACGCAAGTGATTTCCCCAAACCGGTTCCTGCTTCTGCTACTAATATCTGTTCTTCAGTAAATGCAGTATATGTATCCCCAATGAGCTTCTCTTGGGAGTGCCGTTTTTCAAATCTTTCCCAATGTTGAGAAAATGCTCCATCTTCCTCCTGCCATGCCTGCGGATGTAAAGGGATTTCACTATCCATCCGTTTTTGTTCATATTCAAAAAAATTATTCTGAGGTGAAAAGGAGTATGCAGACTCTGTAAGGCCACCAATCTTATTTAATTTTACAGAAACTTTAATTAGATTTCGGAATAATGCAGCATTATATATTCCCCTGTCTTCAATCAAAGAATCAATAACCTGAATCAATGATAAGGGTTTCGAGGCTGCTTCATGAATGAGATGAATAAATAATTCTCCTGTTGCTCTGGCATCTGCACCTGCACGATGAGCATTCTTAATTTTAATATTACAATGATCACACAGGGCAGAAAGGCTAAAACCATTGATAAAATATAAAAATGCCCTGCCTAAGGTTGATGTATCATAGAGAGGATTTTCAGGAAATTCTTTGCCAATTTTCTCCAGTTTATTTTTTATAAAGGAGTAATCGAAAGAGATATTTTGGGCAACGAGGGGAGTAGTACCGATAAATTCTAAAAAGGAAGGTAAAACCTCTTCAATGGTGGGAGCCTCTTCCACCATCTTATTGGTAATTCCTGTCAGTTCTACGATAAAGGGAGGAATAGATTCCTGGGGATTTATCAGACTGGTGAATTCTTCTTTAAATTCTCCATTTACAAAACGACAGGCAGAAATTTCTGTAATGTTGTTTCTTTTGGGATCTAATCCGGTAGTCTCAAGATCAAAGGCGATGTATTCCCTGAGCTTTAATTCCTCTAACAGTTTTTGAGTATCAAGAAAATCAGACACCTGCAAATACCTTTATAACATCTACAATCATGGATGGTTTCTTAAATACTGCTGCTTTAAAAACTGAAGTTAAGGTTCTCTTGTCAAAGGGAATATTGGATACTTTTTCGGCAATGGAATTCAAATCGTTATCGGAAAGTTTTTCCGTAGTTTCTTTAATTTTGTAAAAGAGATTATGAGATTTACCAAATTCTTTAAACATGCGTTTAGGGTAGGCTTCCAATTGTTTTTCTGAATAGTCTCCAATTTCACAAGCTTTAACTGCTACCTGACCTGCAATCCACCCTGCCTTCATAGCAGCTGCAATCCCGCCACCGGTCATAGGATTCACTTGATGAGCTGCATCACCTACCAGCATGATGCCGTCACCAATGGGTTTGACCATAGGTTTAGCACAGGGAACTCCTCCGCACATAGTGGTGAGGATGGCTGCATCCGGAAATTCTTTTTTCATAAAAGCATCTAAATACTGTTTGGCAGATTTCTCCTTACTGAATTTACCACTGATTCCTATACCAATATTTGCAAATCTGTTTCCTTTGGGAAAGACCCATAAATATCCGCCTGGAGCGAAGTTTTTCCCTACATACATGACCATAGTATTGGCTTTTACATCCACATTGGAAACTGAATATTGGAGAGCAGATTCCATATCCTTCATCCTCACCAGAGTATTGAGTCCTGCCCATCGCCCTACTCTTGAAGTGAGGCCATCCGCCCCAATAACAATTTTACAGTTAATATTTTTTTCTTCTCCCAAATAATCAACAGAGACTCCCTGCACTCCTGATTTGCTTTTTAAAAGACCTTTTACATAGGCTTTGGTGAAGATGGATGCTCCAGCTTCAGCAGCTTCACGAGACAGATCATAATCAAAAATTCTACGGTTTAAAATATAGCCGGTCTCTTTTTGAAACTTCACATCAACTTTGCTTCCATTGGGAGAAACTAAAGTTGCAGCAGTGATTTTTTCTGCTATCCAACTGTCCCTTATGGGAGTAAACTGGGTTACCCCTTTTTCCCCTACGGCTTCTCCACAGCGAACGGGGTATCCAATATCTCTGTCCTTTTCAAGGAGGACGGTTCTTAATCCACCTTTCGAGGCTTCCTTTGCGGCTAATGATCCTGCTGGACCACCGCCCACTACCACCACATCATATTCAGTTTTCATTGTCACCTACCAGTACTTCAATGGGACAAATTTCTACACAAAGATCACAATCAATACAACTCTCATCCTCAATGCTGATGGATGCTTCCCGAACCTCTATACAATCGGCAGGGCAGACTGCTACACAGGTACCACAGAAATCACAGAGATTCTCTTTAATGTGAATCATCTACCAGAAAAGTGGGATAATGGAGTTCAAACCTGTGCCAATAATAATATTTACTCAGATAAAAGGTGATAATGAGAGGAATGGCAAGGTAGGGATACACTGTTAAGGCAAAAAAATTCAAAATGAATATGGGATAACGAATGGCTCTGAGGATGTCTTTATCTAATCTTCTAAAGAGGGCAAAAACAAAAAATGGTATTGCAGTGATTGATGCAGTTGAGGCAAGAGGGTCAGCATTTTTCAACCCTAATATAAATGCCCCTACAGGCAGGATGAAGGCTATAAGTAAAGTGATGTTTTTCCCGAAAACAAGGGGGAAGGTATTATCTCCTGCAGACTCATCCCCTTTCACATCCGGAAGGGTAGTTAACAGAGCTACAGAAGCAAAACAGAAAATATAGGGCAGTGTAATCGTGAAAAATTCTACCAAACCCGGAGAAGTAAATTCACTTCTGGTTGAAATGATTATCCAACCGATGAGATACAATAAAATCCCGGAAAAGATGTTAACCATCCATCCTGCTATTGGTTTTTTCTTCCATTGAAAAGGAGGTTGGTTATAGAGAATTCCCCACAGAAAATATAAGAGTGCTGCAGCTATGGAAGTTACCCAATTACCCAAAAGGGTGAGTACAATACCAGTGGCAGCCAATATTTGTGCAACTTTCCTGCTTTTTCCCAGGGAAATGTGCTTGCCTACTAAAAATAATTTTTTATTGACGGAGTCAGAATCAACATCCATAATTTGATTTAAAATAAAGGCTGCAGCAGAGACTAAGCTGACTCCAATAAAGACAAGCAGAGTGGAATAAGAAATCTGAAGTATCCCCACTGCTGGTAGAGATGAATGGATGCGGGCAGTCGCCATCCCCATTACCATCATCACCCACACGGAAAAAAATAGCGTGGGTCTTAAAAGAAAAAGGTAATCAAGGTGGGGAACAATTTTTTTATGAACAGGATGAGACTTTAGAAATTTCTTTACCATTTTCACCTTTCATTCTAATGGGGTAATCACCGGAAAAACATGCAGTGCAAAAGTTTTCCTTTTCTTTGTTTGTTGACTCCAGGGTTCCATCCAGGGACAGATAACCCAGGGAATCTGCATCCACCAATTCCCGTACCTCTTCTACTCCCCGTGATCCTGCAGCCAACTCTTCAACGGTGGGGAAATCCATTCCGTAAAAACAAGGGAATTGAACAGGGGGGGAGCTTATTCGTACATGCACCTTTTTTGCACCGGACTCTCGCAATAGTTTGGCAAGTTTTTTAAGAGTGGTTCCCCGAACGATGGAATCATCTATGATAACCACTTCCTTATCTTTCATTACCCCTTTTACCGTATTAAATTTTAAGCGTACGGATAAATCTCTCAATCGCTGGGTTGGGAAAATAAAGGTTCGCCCTACATAATGATTTCTTATAAGCCCTATCTCATGTTTCACTCCTGATTCTGAGGAATATCCCAATGCGCAGGTATTGGAGGAATCGGGAACAGAGATAACAATATCTCCCGATTCAGAAGGATATTCCCGGGCTAATTTTTTCCCGAATGATCGCCGCATTTTATCTACGGATTCTTCAAAGATTTTTGAATCCGGTCTGGAAAAGTAAATATACTCGAAAATGCAATGTTTTGGGTTCTCAGGGGTAGTGAACATTTTTGAGTAGAATCCGTCATCATTGGCTACAATCATTTCGCCTGGATTGACTTCCCGGACATATTCTGCACCTAAGAGATCAAGAGCACAGGTTTCAGAGGAGAATACCAGTGTATCCTGCAGTTTTCCCAGGCAAAAAGGGCGTATTCCATGAGGGTCTCTGGCTGCAATCATTTCTGTAGGAGAAATTAGCAGCAGGGAATAGGCACCTTCAATTTTCTGCAATGTTTTTTCAAGTTTTTCCGCCAGTGTATTGCCTTCTTCCCGTGCAAGTAGGTGAATGATGATTTCCGTATCCGTAGAAGTTTGAAAAAGTGCACCGTCTTTTTGGAGCTGCTGTCTGATTTCTTCGATATTTACCAAATTACCATTATGTGCAATTGATAAATAATAACTGCCCATATTGAAGGTTAGTGGTCCAACATTTTCAGCATCTGAATCTCCTGTGGTAGAATAACGCACATGACCAATGGCAGAATCCCCTTTCAATGATTCAAATACATCAGGATTAGAAAATACATCCGAAACCAGTCCCTGCCCCATGTGCCTGTGCAATTTTTCACCATCGGAGGAGACTACCCCTGCCCCCTCCTGACCACGGTGCTGCTGTGCATACAAGCCCATATAGGCCAGAGTCGCTGCTTCCGGGTTATTTTGAATTCCTATTATTCCGCACATAAATTATTCTAATGTCTTTAATGAGTCTAAAACGGTTGGTGATTGCAATTTTTTTACCGGAAAAGTAGATAAATGGGCATCAACATAGGCATCAAGCATATTCCAGACAAACAGTCCAAACACCCACCAGGCATAGGTATTTCTAAGACCGATTTGTGAACCAGAATCCCTCAATTCAATAAAGTTGGTGACGGCAAAGTATTCTGTCCCCATAAAAGCTGCTGCTTTTAGATATTTACCATTATACAACTGCCCCATTCCAGGAATTACAGATAATTTCCAGGCAAGCTTGGGGTTCCGGATTTTTGTGGAATCTATATATCCCTCACCCTGGGCGGTTATTATACTCAGTACTAAAAAAAGTACCATAAGAGTATATTTCACAGGACAGCTCCAATTGCTTCAATTTCGATTTTTGCATTCATAGGGAGGGCAGACACTTCAACAGCAGAACGGGCAGGAGGAGCAGATTCAAAAAATTGATTAAATACAGAATTTACCTCAGAGAAATTACTCAAATCTGTAAGAAACACCGTTAGTTTTAGTGCATTCTGAAGGGAACTTCCTCCTGCTTTTAAAACAGCGTCTACATTTTCCAATACCTGCTTTACCTGATCTGAAAAACTGCCGTCCAATAATTTTCCTTCGCCTGGAATGAGGGGAATCTGACCGGAGGTAAAGACAATCTGTCCAGTAGAAATACCTTGAGAGTACGTACCAATCGCTTCCGGTGCTGAAGATGTATTTATGATTTTTCTATTCACCACATTTTTCAAGACACCAGACAGAAAGTCCCATGTCAGCATTCAGTTTTCGGTTGAGTTCCCCACTTCCTGGTTGCATGATAAACTCACCGGCAAGTGCAATTTTTGCTTCGAATAAATGTCCACCAAACACCCGGCATTCCGTATCACTAATTGTGATATGGGTATGAGAAAACTGCTTTCCGTCTTTCATGGTAATATTTCCCATTAAGGAGGTCAGTTCATATTCACCCTTAAACTGCTGTCTGTGGTATGATTTAGTCTCTGAGGAAAAATATCCAATTTCCGGATCTTCCAGAGCTCCAATTCCATTCAGCCAGGCACAACGGATTCCCTCATCTACTGCAAATTTTTCAAAAGTTGCATTGATTGGGTCTCCCTTATCCAGAGAAATGTAAATAGTAGAACCATCTTTACGATAGGTCATTTTTCCATCTCAAATTGAGCTCTCTGTTTGCTTTGGTTTCGTCCAATCGGGATACAGGTGTATTTACTGGACATTGTTTAATACTTTCAGGATTGGTATTTATTGATTCGTTTATTTCAAGCATGGAAGATACGAATCTGTCTAAGGTCTCTCTGGTTTCTGATTCTGTAGGTTCAATCATCATGGCTTCAGGAACATTATTGGGGAAATAGATTGTAGGTGCGTGAAATCCATGATCCAGAAGTGCTTTAGCAATATCCAACACCTTTACCCCTTTTTCTTTCTGTTTGACTCCTGAAACAACAAACTCATGCAGCGTTCCTTCAGGGAATGGGATGTGAAAGGCATCTTTTAACTGGTGTTTCAGATAATTGGCATTGATTATGGCTTGCCGTGACATTTTCTTCAGTCCCTCATCCCCCAACATTTTTATATAAACATAGGCCCTGACAAGGATGGAAAAGTTTCCATAAAATGAATGCACCTGCCCGATAGAATCGGGGCAGTTTTTCTGAAGATAATATTGTCCGTTATCCTGCTTCGCAACTCTGGGTACAGGCAGAAATTTACTTAAATGGTCAACAACAGCAATAGGACCGGAACCGGGCCCGCCGCCACCATGAGGT
Source organism: Fidelibacterota bacterium (assembly GCA_030747125.1). Taxonomy (GTDB): domain Bacteria; phylum Fidelibacterota; class Marinisomatia; order SCGC-AAA003-L08; family D37C17; genus D37C17. The sequence continues at coordinate 25,540 of JASLLI010000004.1, forward strand.
GTTGAAAAAGTCTTATGGAGGTTGATATGAGTAATATCAAATCCCATATCTGCAGAACGGCATAATCCCACCAGAGCATTCAGGTTAGCACCATCCATGTACATGAGACCACCGGCATCATGTATAAGGGATGCAATTTCTTCGATGGAATCCTCAAATAATCCCAGCGTATTAGGTTGGGTGAGCATCATACCTGCAACATTTTCATTCACTTTTGACCGTAGATCATCCATATCTACTCTGCCGCGATTATCAGATTTTACCTCTAAGGGTTGGTAGCCACCAAGTACAACAGAGGCTGGGTTTGTACCATGTGCTGTTTCAGGGATGATAATATATTTGCGATCCTCACCTTTTTGTTCATGATATTTTTTCATGATGAGAAGTCCCACAAATTCGCCTTGAGAACCTGCACTGGGTTGCAGGGTACAGTCTGCCATTCCGGTGATTTTCTGCAGCATCCGACTCAACTCAAACATAATATGCAATGCTCCCTGGCAATTTTCCTCACCTTGTAGGGGATGTATTGTAGAAAACCCTGGTAATGCAGCCAAAGCATCATTAATTTTCGGATTATATTTCATGGTGCAGGAACCCAGTGGATAGAAATCCTTATCAATGTGATGGTTTTTCACAGATAAATTCACATAATGGCGTACCACCTGCGGTTCAGTTACTTCCGGTAATTCAGCGGGGGAACTGCGCAGCAATTCCTGCGCTATATTATCACTTAATTTTATTTGAGGTGCAGCAGATTCTGGCAGGATGACTCCCCATCTTCCCGGAACTGACTTTTCAAAAATCACTTTATTTTCAGCCATATATTAATCTACTAAATTTTTTATTAATTTTTCACCATGAGAAAGGGCTTCTGTGAGCAGGGTTACATCACTGCCGCCTGCAGTGGCAATATGTGGTTTTCCACCTCCACCGCCACCCATTACAGCGCCTACTTCCTTCACAATAGTCCCTGCTTGAACTATTTTAGTTAAATCATCTGTTACAGCACACATAACCATAGGCTTGTTCTTGATAACCGTCCCAATGAGGGATACCCCATTAGACTTAAATGCCTGACGAAACTGGTCTCCCAATTCCCGTAAATCGCCGGGATCATCCATCTCGTGAATCACAAGTTTCAGACTACCAACTTCCTTTGCATTGGAAACCAATTGTCCAACCAGGGAGGAAACGGAACTTTGTTTGAATTGCTGTAATTGTTTTTCCTGCAGTTTTCGTTGTTCCAACATTGCTTTTAAATGGGAAGGAATTTCACTTTCAGCACATTTCAATGCAGATTTCACCTCCGCCAGAATACCCTCCTGATGATTCAACAGATCATGAACTGCTGTACCGGTTACTGCTGTAATTCGACGAACACCTGCTGCAATAGCTGATTCAGAAGTAATGCGGAGTGCGCCTATATCCCCTGTACGCTTCACATGGGTACCACCGCATAATTCCATTGAAAAACCCGGAACATTAATCACCCGTACCGAGTCCTCATATTTCTCACCAAACAAACTCATTGCCCCATCAGATTTTGCATCCTCATAAGATTTTATTTGAGTTTCTACATTCATATTCTGCAGAATTATATCATTGACTTTGGCTTCAATTTCCCGCAATTGCGGAGAGCTGATTTGTTCATAATGTGTAAGGTCAAATCGCAATAAATCAGGAGCAACCAATGAACCCGCCTGCTGAACATGTTCTCCTAAATTTTCACGCAATGCCTGATGGAGTAAATGGGTGGCAGTATGATTTCTGCGGATATTATTTCGTCTGTCTGCATCAATCTCTGCCCTTACGGAATTCACTTTCTCAATACTACCTTCTTCTACCCTACCAAAGTGGATATACTCATTGCCAGACTTTTGCACATCAAAAACGGAAAAGCAGAAATTTTCTGCTGTAATTTTTCCCTTATCACCAATCTGGCCGCCAGACTCTGCATAGAATGGAGTTCTGTCTAATACCAGCTCCAGCTCATTATTATCAGACTTTGCATATTTTATAAGTTTTGCATCTGATTTTGATTCATTGTAACCTGTAAACTCTGTGGGACTTTCCTCTCCTACCAGTGTCCAATCAGCTTCAGTCAGTGACAGTTTAAACTTACCTGCACTGCGCGCCCTGTCTTTTTGCTTTTCCATGCAGGTATTGAACTCATCCACATTTACGGTAAATCCATCTTCCCTTGCTAAAAGTTCAGTCAAATCTAAAGGAAAACCAAAAGTATCGTATAACCTGAACGCATCCTCTCCGGCAATTGAATCTCCTTTGCTAAGAGAAGAAGATAATTTTGCATAAATTTCCAATCCTCTGTCCAAAGTTTCATTGAAGGAAGATTCCTCCGCTTGAATCACTTTTTCAATATGGGATTGTTTTTCCTTCAGTTCAGGGAAGGCATCTCCCATAATATCCACCAAAATGGAAGTAAGTTTATAAATGAAAGGAGTTTTCATTTCCAGCATACGACCGAATCGGGCTGCCCTACGAAGGACTCTCCTTAATACATATCCTCTGCCTTCATTCCCCGGCATGGCACCATCAGCAAGAGAAAAAGCAAGCATGCGCAGGTGATCAGAAATGACTCTGTGGGGAATTCCTTCTTTAAAGTTGAGATCTTTTCCTGTAAGATCACAAATTTTATCCAGAAGGGGAATAAATAAATCCGTTTCATAATTGGAGGATTTTCCATTGAGTATCGCCACTAATCTTTCAAAGCCTGCACCCGTATCCACATGTTTGGAATTGAGATCATTCAGCTTTCCCTGTTCATCCCGGTTATATTGGATAAACACCAGATTCCAGATTTCACGGTATTCCGGGAGAACATTCACCCCTGATGCATCCTGCTTTGAGGTATCTTCTCCTGTAAAATAATGGATTTCAGTACATGGTCCACAAGGACCAGTGTCCCCCATTTCCCAGAAATTATCCTTATGTCCGAATTTTAAAATCCTGTCAGGAGCTATATCAGTCACCTCCTTCCACACCTCCCCGGACTCATCATCATCTTCAAAAATAGTTACCCAGAGGCGGTTTTTATCTAACTTCCAAACTTTTGTCAATAATTCCCATGCCCATGCAATGGCTTCATTTTTATAGTAGTCTCCAAAGGACCAGTTTCCCAGCATTTCGAAGAATGTATGGTGATAGTCATCCACGCCCACCTCTTCCAGATCATTATGCTTCCCGCTAACCCGGATACATTTTTGAGAATTAACAGCCCGTTTATTTTCAGGAACCTCCAAATCCAGAAAATAGGGTTTAAATTGATTCATGCCTGCATTGGTAAATAACAGAGTAGGATCTTCATGAGGAACCACAGAAGAGCTTCGAATGAAATGATGATTCTTCTCTTTGAAGAATTCAATAAATTGTTGTCTTATTTCAGTAGATAAAATTGCCAAGTTTTTATGTTAAATATAATTGAGTTATTGATTGGTAACAACAATGGTATTTAAGGCTAATTTAATTTTAATGTCATCCCCTCTTTTTTTTGCCTCTGCTCTCGAGTTAAAATATCCTACTCGAACTGCATACAATACCTTATTGTCTCTGTATAATTCTGTTACTCTTGCATCAAATCCGCCGATGACCAGGCTTAGTCTTTGTTTCTCTGCATTTTCTTCAAGTCCAAATGCACCGGTTTGAAGTGAAAATTCACCTGCATGTTTATCCTGATTGAATTGTACAGCAAGATTTTCAAGCACAGATTTTTTTAGTGTATTTCCCTCTCTCGTTTCGCTTTTTGACTGTTGGTACTCAGAAATTAGTGCCGAGATTTTACCATCTACATCCAAATTAGGAAATTGCCGCTGAAATACTCTGGAATAAAAAATGGCTGTATCTTTATGTCCCGAAACAATGAGGGAGTTTAAAAATAATTTTACAGCCCTTTCAATATGCGGGGAGCGACTATAGTACAAAGGCATTTTCTTCAACCATTCAGAGGACTGTACATAGAGCCCTGCAGCATAATAATATTCGGCTACTTTCATAACCGCATCATCTCCATAATCGCTGGTGGGATGAGCATTGAAAATATCTACAAATTGATGCATAGCCACTTCGCCGTCTGGTTCAAGTATTCCCTTTAAAAACATAGCAGAGGGGTTATTTGGGTATTTCTGTTCAATGGCAGGCAGATAAATCAGAGCACTGTCCCGCGAGCCGGTGAGTACTTCTGAAATCAGGCGGTCTATATGATCCTGTGCAGTAAGAGACCCCAATAAAATGATGAATGCCAGAATGTGCTTCATGCTTTGGGTACTTCCTTCTTCCCGCCTGTTTCATAGAGCCAGATGATATCGGGGTCGGTGGCGGTGTTTTTATAAATCTGAAAGCGTTCATCAGTTACCAGAAAATGGATGATATCATCCAACCCTCTGATAAATTCATTGCTGCTTTTCTCCTTCCGTGCCTGTAATTTCATTTTGATAAGTTTTACTATGAGAGAGGTGGAATCCTGCTCTAATGCACTGTCAATGAGTTCCAGGGCCTCAACATTTTCACCACGGTGAGAATAGATTTCAGATAAACTTGCAATTACTTCAATATTGTCCTCATCCAGTTTCAGAATCTGTTTGAGAATTTCCTCAATTTCAGGGTAACGATCTAAGGCAAATAATCCATCTTTCAATAGGTGTATCACCATCCAGGCTGATTCCGGTTTCAACTCAGCATAACGCATCCACATTGGGATTGCTTTTGAGAGCAATTCCTTTGCCCTTGCCATATAGTCTGGTTCATCCCCTGAGGAGTGTAGCGTATCCGTTTTGAGAGATTTCTGGTATTCCACTTCAGATTCTTCTGAGTAGGAATTGCCAATAAAATAATAGGCAACTGCCAGATTCTCATTGATAGCAAGTGCTTCTTCATAAATACGCCGGGCATCAGAAAATTGCTTATTCTGTGTAAGTACCCTGCCTTCTTGAATTTTAAACAGGGAGAGTTTATGCTTGTCATCCCTGCCGGTCATTTTCACAAATTTTTCAAAAGTCTCACCTGCTTTTTTCCAATCTTTTTCCTTTCGGTAAATAGAGGTTAATTGAGACATTGCCCATTCGTTATTTTTTTCTAATTTGAGGAGAGCTTCTAACTCAGTCACAGCCAATTTTATTTTGCCTGCCTGTTGATAGTCCATTGCTAAATTTTTATGCAACTCCACCTGTTCATAATGAGTTAATTTTCGGCGGTGAAGAAGTCCCTTATGAATTTTCAGAGCGTTGGAGTGATTGCCTCCTTCCCGTAGAACCTGCCCAAGTTTTAAATAGGCTTTAATATTCTCTGAATCTTTTTGAATGATTTCCTTAAAGTTCTGGTACGCTGCTTTTCTTTTGCCGGTAATCAGTAGGTCCAGCCCTTCCGCATAAAGATCTTTAACTTTAGATTTTTTACGAGGTTTGAAGTTGAGTACATAGAGGGCTATGCCTCCTACACCCAAAATCAGCACCAGTAATGTAATGAGAGTTTCGTTCATACGGTTAAGTCATCAATATCATCTGTGAGGACGATATCATCATCAATACTTTCATTCCTGAGACTGTCTAATTCTACCTGGGTGCGCCTGAGTTTTGACCTTAGAGAATACACTTCGGATTTCTGTGCAATCAATTGGAATAGTGCCAGTAGGAACCCAATGACCACCCCTGCGGTGAGTGTCATCACCAAGACCATCCACACATTGAATCCCTCTGCATATTCTGGCGACTCCACCAGGAAGGGAATTTTTATGGTAAGGGCATTGCCTTCAAACTGGTTTAACTCATTAAGCTGCACCAGAAACACCAGACTGCCCATGAGGACAAGTATCCAGACCAGATATTTAATTAATTTCATGTACCAATTCCTTTTCCATAATTCTTTCTCCGAACAAGCTTACCCCTTGAGCATCCTGAATTAAAACATTCACAATATCTTTGGGTTTTTCATTCGTTTTATCAAAAATAACCCAGGTGTTGCCTTCAGTCCTACCTGCCCATTTCATGGATGATTTCTTGCTCTCTTTCTCCACCAAAACAGGAAGGATTTTGCCAATATGCCGCTGATTTTGCTGTAGTGATAATCTTTTCTGCAGGGCTATTACCTGTTCCAGTCTGCTTTGTTTCACTTCCTCTTCAATATGATCTGAATATTCTGCAGCTTTGGTTCCCGGACGGGGGGAATATTTAAACATGAAAGCACTGTCAAAAGCTGAAGATTCCATCACCATAAGGGTTTCTGCAAACTCCTCATCCATTTCGCCGGGAAAGCCAACAATGATATCCGTAGAAATTGAGCAGTCCGGTATAAATTTACGGATGTGATCCACTAATATTAAAAATTCCTCCTGCGTATAAGTGCGGTTCATCCGTTTGAGAATTCGGTTTGAGCCTGCCTGCAGAGGAAGATGAATATAATTACAAATATTTTCATATTCTGCTATTACCTTCAACAGATCATCATCCATGTCCTGGGGATGCGGGGAGGTAAAGCGGATGCGTTTCACACCGGAAACAGCTGCTACTTTTTCCAGCAATACATGAAATTTCCCTTCACCAGTACGGTAAGAATTTACATTCTGCCCCAACAGGGTGATTTCAACAAAGCCATTTGCAACGGCTTCTTCAACTTCCTGAATAATCCCCTGCATTGATCTGCTGCGTTCTCTGCCACGGGTAAAGGGGACGATGCAGAAAGTACAAAACTTATCACAACCTCTGGAAATTGAAATCCAGGCATTCACCCCTTCATGGCGGGATGGAAACATATCTTCATAAATCTCAAATTTTGACAACTTTGTATCTACCTGATGATTCTGTAATCCATTGCGATCATTCAGAATTTCCGGAATTCTCCGGTAGGAATCAGGCCCTAAAATCACATCCACAAATGGTTTGGTTTCCAGCAGCTCATTTTTCAGATTTTGAGCCATACAGCCTAATACTCCCAACAATAACTGTGGATTTTTCTTCTTCAAATAATGGAGATTATTCAGACGGTTATGGACCGTCTCCTCAGCTTTTTCACGGATTGCACAAGTGTTAAGGAAAATTACATCAGCGCTCATAATATCCTCCGTTTTGAAGTATCCGCATTTTTGCAGTAATCCTGCAACCAGTTCAGAATCATACACATTCATCTGACAGCCATAGGTTTCAATGAAGTATTGGGGGTGAGGCATCTGGATAATTTAAGGCGGATTCATGAATAGAGAATATGGGGATTTTTAGGGATATGAGAAAATTTAGCAGAGTACCGTTGGGGATAGAATTTTCAGGATCAGAGTTGGAAAATGTGTATTTAGTTGTTAGGTGTTCGTGTATAATTAGCCTGTTTTGAGCCAATCCTGTCACTTAGCTACGCAGGTACACAGACAAATCAAACTCAGAACCTATTTCTGGCTTCCAAGTTATGTTTCCTTTAGGACCTATAAACCCAAAGGCTAAGGCTTTACCTGACGGGCAACCAATGGCAAACTGGCTGGCCCTAATTACTAATGAACCGGTATATCAAAATAGAAATCCACCGGGTCTAAGGCTTTGTTTTTGTATTGGATTTCATAATGCAGGTGGGGTGCGGTTGAGCGGCCTGTATTACCCACTTCACCGATTTTTTGTCCTCGGAATACTTTGTCACCTTTCTTCACAGCACGGGAGGATAAATGTCCATAAACGGTTACATAACCGTTGCCATGATCAACTTCTATATAATTGCCAAAAGATCCCCAATATTTTGATTTTTTCACTCTCCCATTGGCTGTACTCACCACCGATGCACCTATTGAAGCTGAAAAGTCATGACCATCATGGTGTTTATACTTTTGTGAGAATGGATCACGGCGGTAGCCAAAATTTGAACTGAGTTTTTCACGACCCTTTTTAACCGGAAAGATGGCAGGAAATGCAAGGAGATCATCTTTCTTTTCTTCAACGGCTTCTGTCAATTCAGAATAGCTAAGATTTTCGAGTTTTATCAACCGGTGAGCATGATTAATTTTTTTATGGAGTAAATCTAAATCCATATCCTCATTGGGCAGCAAGTAGTTAAAATCATTTTTACCTGACTTCTTTTCAATACCCCCATAACCCATTTTTCGAATATCCTCATGGATAGGAGGAAGCTTTACAAGCTTTCTCAACACATCATCCTGCTTTTTGATTTCTTCAATTTCCAGCATGAGCTGTCTGATGCGTTCTTCACTCTCTTCAATATTTTTAACCAATATTTCGTTATTGGCTCTGTGTTTTTCAATTTCTCTGGAACCTGTCCATTGTACAAATTCTTCTGAAAATATGAAAAAGAGGGATGCGGTTAACAGGGAAATTCCACCTGCCATAAGGGTGAGGTGCAGGGGAGAAATATTGAATTGTTTAAGGTCAAATTTCCCCTCTTTAATAAAGATTATTTTATAGCCGTTTTTAAACAAGAGATTTCGGTGGAATTGAAAGGGAAAAATTAGGACAGAAATTCACTAATATAAAAATGAAAAGAGGGTTCACAGGATAAAGGGAATCAATGAGATAATTAATATCACAATTAATTCTCAATAGTTTCCCTCTGTTTTCTCCTTTCATCAATATACACTTGCAGCTTATGTACCTGGTTCACTAAATCTAAAAATTGTGAATCATGAGAAAAATCGGTAACTGAGGATGAAATCTTTTTTCCTGCAACATACTTTCCCAGGGATGATTGCTTTTGCTTGAGTTCCCATTTGAGTTTTTCAAGCTCAATTTGGATCTTTCCCTTTTGACCTAATTTCTCACCTTTAGATACAGCTGAACGAATATAGCGTTTTCCATCTGTAGTTACCTTTTGGGATAACTGCTGCAGTTTCTGGCTGAGACTGTGGTACCAATCAGACATGCAATTGTTTTATATCCAAAATTTCGTCCACCTGAGATAACTGTTCATATAGTACTTCGCTGATTTGCCCATCAATTTTAATGACAGAATAGGCTGAGTCATTATCAATGGTTCTACTTAATAGGTATTCAGCAATATTCACTCCTCCTTCGCCCAGTAGCATTCCAACTTTGCCAATAACGCCGGGTACATCTTTATTTTGCACGAAGAGCATATTCCCCTCCGGGCGTACATCTACCTCATAGCCCATAATGTCAACGATGCGGGGATGTTGATCGCCGAAAACGGAACCGGCAACTTCAATGGTTCCCTCATCTGTGCTTACATGAGCCACAATCAAATTGGAAAAACTCACGGATTCAGTATTCAAACTGTGTGAAAAGGATATTCCTCTCTCCTCTGCGATTATAGAAGCATTGACAAAATTAATCCGGTTATCAGTCATCCCCTGGAAAAGTCCAATAAGAAAGGAGAGAGCAATCGGTTTAGAGTCCTCAATATTCCCAAAGCACTCCACCGATACTGAGGTTACTGCAGTGTCTGCTAATTGGCGTTGAATTTTACCCAATGTTTCAGCCAGTTCAAGGAAGGGTGCAATCTGTTTCAAATGTGCCATGTCTGTAATAGGCATGTTAATGGGATTTGATAGTTTCTCATCTTCCAGGAATTCTTTAATCTGCCTGCAAATACCATAGGACACTCCTTCTGATGCTTCATGAGTGGAGGCTCCTAAATGAGGGGTGAGAAGAATATTTTTAGCCTTAAGCAGGGGATTATCTACGCTGAGGGGCTCTTCAACAAAAACATCCAACGCAGCACCTGCTATCACATCATTGTTTAATGCTTTTGCCAAATCTGCTTCGTTAATAATTCCGCCTCTGGCAACATTTATAATGCGGGCGGAAGACTTCATCATTGCCAGCCGTTCTGAATTAAACAGATCTGTAGTGTTATCTACTAATGGTAGATGAAGAGTGATATAATCGGAAGTTTCAGTTAATGTATCTAGGTCTTCAAACTGAACCTGTTCCGGATCAAATACTTCCTGATTTACATAGGGATCGAAGCCTATAATTTTCATCTCCAGCCCCAAGGCTCGCTTTATGACTTCTCTTCCGATTCTGCCTAAACCTATAACTCCCAGAGTTTTCCCTTTTAATTCGCTTCCTACAAGAGAATTGCGGTTCCAGTCACCATTAACAATTTCCATGTGCCCCAGTTGTACATTTCTTGAGAGAGCCATCATGAGAGCGATGGTATGCTCTGCTGCAGAAATAGTATTTCCATCAGGATTATTCATAACAATAACCCCCTGATTGGTGGCTTCCTCCAAATCTATATTATCTACACCAACCCCTGCTCTGCCTATGACTCGCAGATTTGGAGCATCCTTCAGTAAATTAGAGGTGATTTTGGTGCCACTGCGCACCACCCAGGCGTGAATATCTCCTGCAAGTGATTGTAGTTCATCGTCTGATGGATTGGGATTATAAATCACATCAAGACCTGCCTTTTCCAACATTTCAATCCCTTTATCAGCAATGGGATCAGATACTAATATTTTAGTCATGTAATACCTCTTCAAATTTTTGTAAATAATCTTTTAAATCATCCATAAACACATTTCCCATGTGGGAAATTCTAAATGCCTTTCCCCTTAGTTTTCCATATCCCCTGTCCATCCGGTACCCCTGTTCAAGAAGAGCATTATTGATGCTATTTATATCCCAGTTTTTATCATTTTGTATGCAGGTAATAGTATTGGATGCAAACCCATCTTCAGGGAATAGGGACTGTCCAAATGACAATGCCCAATTTCGGGTGAATTCTGCCATTTTAAGATGACGGTCCCAGCGGTTTTCCAACCCTTCTTCAAACAGAGATGTAAGAGCATATTTAAGCCCGAACATGTGTGGGATTGAAGGCGTTGCAGGGGTCTGCATTTTTTCATAATACTTTTCATACACCCCAATATCAAGGAAATAGCCTTTGTTTTTAATTTCTGCAGCTCTTTTAATCATCCTGTCTGCAACAGCACAAACAGCAAACCCTGCAGGAAGTCCCCATGCTTTTTGAGTGGAGGACAATATAAAATCAATCCCCAACTTGTCCACTTCAATTTTATGACCTGCCATAGAACTGACTGCATCCACCAACCAGATGACATCAGGATATTTGCTTTCCAACAATTCTGCTATTGGTTCTAATGGACTCATAACCCCTGTGGAAGTTTCATTATGTACCATGGCAAACACATCATACTTTCCACTTGATAGATGTTTATCCACGTCTTCTGCTTTTACACCACATCCCCAATTGTATTCCAGTACACCAGTTTCTTTTCCACATTCACGGGATACAGTTGCCCATTTTGAACTGAAGGAACCATTCACTGTATGAAGTATTCCCTTCTTTACTGAATTTGTGATACCCATTTCCCATAAACCTGTAGCAGCATGGGATGCCAAATACACATGATTATCCGTATAGAGTACTTTTTGAATTCCCTTAACAATTTCGGACATGAGTTCTGAAAATTCGGGGGTGCGATGACCAATTTGGGGAGCACTGATGCTGCTCATCACATGTTCGGGAACATGAGTTGGCCCCGGAATAAATAATTTTGGAAAATTCTCCATTGATTCCTTGATGTTTTGGTGAATTATACTGGGTAAAATCAGGGGGATAAATTAGACCCTTCACAAGGCATGGGAAAATGGGAAACTTATTAATTTAAAATTGAAGATTGGACTTTGAAATTAGAATATTATAGTCCATAACAATCACAAAATTAAAAATAACCACAGCTAAACACAATTATTCACAATAAACAATTATATAAAAATCACTGTTACCTATATATTGACTAATACGGATCGACTGACTCCTGTCTCATAACTCCTGTCCCCTTGTTCTGTTAACAGGTCCCTTCATTAGTGAAAGATTAATAACCAATTCTCCACTTTGGAACTCAACTTAATAAACATCTAAATTTCCCTATGCCATTAAAGGTCAATGAGATTTATTATTCAGTGCAGGGAGAGTCCACTCATACAGGGCGGCCCTGTATTTTCGTTCGACTTACCTATTGTAATCTCCGCTGTAGTTACTGCGATACAGAATACGCATTCTATGAAGGGGAATACATGGAAATTTCCGATATCCTTGATAAAATTGCTGATTGGAACTGCAATCTGGTGGAAGTCACTGGCGGTGAACCGTTATTTCAACCGGAATGCATAGAGTTATTAGAATCTCTGGTTGAAAATAAATATGAAGTCATGTTAGAAACAGGTGGTTCTTTACCCATTTCAAAGGTTCCTCCGGCAGTAATCAAAATTGTGGACTTTAAATGCCCCTCAAGCGGTATGGAAAAGAAAAATAATTGGCAAATTGTTGATGACCTGCAACCTCACGATGAAGTAAAATTTGTAATTGGCAGCAGAGCAGACTTTGATTGGGCAAAGGAGAAAATATTTCATTATAAACTGGATAAAAAATGTACGCTCTTAATGTCTCCCACCTTTGGTGAAATTGACCCTCAAAATATTGTGGAATGGATATTAGCTGAAAACCTTCCTGTTCGTATGCAGCTGCAAATGCATAAGGTGATTTGGAGTCCGGAAACTCAAAAAGTATGATATATAGTAATATAATTTTTCATTTTTCATTTTTCATTTTTCATTGAATACTGCAATCATCCTCGTTTCCGGCGGAATGGATAGCTGTGTTACAGCGGCATCTGCAATTAGTGATGGATATTCACCTGCATTTTTGCATGTAAATTACGGGCAGCGAACAGAAAAAAGAGAACTTCAGGCATTACATGATATTGCGGACGCCTTTCAGGTACAGGACCGCCTCATTGTTGATATTACCCATTTAGCTGATATTGGTGGATCCTGCTTGACGGACTCCACTATTAAAGTACCTGAAGCTGATCTTGAAAATTCCCACATCCCTGTGTCCTATGTCCCTTTTCGCAATGCCAACATTCTTTCCATCGCCACAAGCTGGGCAGAAGTACTTAAAGCAACTGCCATCTATGTAGGGGCCGTGGAAGAAGATTCTTCAGGCTACCCGGACTGCAGGCGCTCCTTTTTTGATGCCTTTGAGAAAACTATTGATACTGGTACAAAACCCGAAACACAGATTAAAATTATAACTCCCCTCATTACGCTTTCCAAAAAGGAAATTGTAGAACTGGGAATTGATTTAAAGGCTCCCCTCCACCTCACTTGGAGTTGCTACCAAAATGAAAACCTACCATGTGGGAAATGTGATTCTTGTGCCCTGCGTGCCAGAGGGTTTGAACAGGCAGGAGTTAAAGATCCAATTTTGATTTAAGAAGTAAGAATGAAGGTTTAAGATAGAATTGTGGTGTCCTGAAATAGATAGACATTTATTGCCTTTTTGCCTTTACCCCTCTAATACTTTGAAGCTTTTTAACTCTGTAATCCTTCTTAACCTGGTTATTTATCAATAGTAATAGGATGTAATTTGACGAAGGGCATGCTTAGGCACTTCGATACTTCTAACTCAGGAACTTCTAAAGAATTCAAAATCCTTTTTTCAAATGGACTAATTTCCAAAAGCAAACACGCCTAAACCAAGTCTCTCTCCCCTGCTCCGCCAGTGATCAGGTCAGCAGACTGGCAGCAGAAAATGGTTAATTACAAATCTCTATTTTCCCATTTGAAATTTCTCTTAAGGAGTTTAACATGCCGCATTTACTTTGATTATTCACTTCCACTTGAAGTTTTATAGACTCACCAAAGCCGGAGGTAATGATTTCTGCTTTGAACTTTTTCAAGACTGCCTCTACCTTCCCCTGTAGAACATAGTTGAAATGTAGAGTAACTTTCTCAGTCTTAATCCATGGCAATTTTTTTCCTCCGGTGACGGCATCTTCAGCAGCAGCACCATAGGCATTTATGAGACCGGGAATACCTAATTTACTGCCTCCGTAAAATCGCAGTACAAAAATACAAATATTCACCAGCTCATGTCTTTTTAATACATTGAGAATGGGCAGTCCTGCAGAACCTTTTGGTTCACCGGCATCTGTAGAAAATTCATCAAGTCTGGAAGCATGGTAAATTCGATATGCATAACAGTAATGGCTGGATTCAGGGAAGTTTTCTTTCAGATGAGTTAATTCTGCTTTCACCTCATCAAGAGTATTAGCAGGATATGCCCGAGCAGAAAACAAAGATCCCTTTTCAGAATATTCCCCTTTTGAAATGCCGGACAAATAAAAATCAGGCATTATTTTCTCAGGGTTAGTTTTATGGATCCTGCTTTTTTATTTGAAGGACTGAGAGTAATAAAATAAATTCCCGTTGACAGAGAGCCAGAAAGGAATGGTGCAATATTTTGTCTGTGCCAACCTTTCTTGTCATAAGCTAATTTTTGTGAAAGGATTTTTCTTCCCCTCACATCCACCAATGATAACTCAGGCGGAATACCATCCCCATTAAGGGAATAAATGATATGTAAGTCGCTGCTCCAGTCATAAGGATTTGGATAGACTGAAATTAGGGTATTTTCTGTAACTGATATTACCTCAGGCCATGACAACACTTGCACTGCTTCTACCTTACCGGACGCTCCCTCATCATTCATTGCTATTACAGAATATTGATAGTAATTACTGCCAATGATGTTAATGTCTAACCAGGTGGTATCTGCCGTTGTTTGGATTAGTTCTTCATTTCTGAATAATTGATAGTAGAGGGAATCTCCCGGCCCCTTGGATGTATTCCAGATAACGGAAATAGAATCTTGCATAGGAGTGGCAAAAATATTCCCAGGTTGTGCAGGTTGATGAATGGGATAATATACTTCAACTGTCTCCGTAGGAAGGGATTCCCCAATTTCATTAGCACATTTTACAAAGAAATAGTAGTTTTGATAAGGAACATAATCTGATTCCACATTGATTAAGGTGGTGTCTGTTGTCCCGACTTTTAATGTATCTATATCATCCACCTGATAAATATGATAAATAAGGGAATCCCCCGGACCCGGAGAAGCTTTCCAGGTAAGAGAAAATGTATGATATGATGCTTCTATCTTCAGATTTGAGGGCGGCAGAGGCGGCAGGCTGTCTGTGGGATAATAGTTGAGATTAAACTGTACCAGATTTTTAGAATTCTTCTTACCGATGATAAAATGAAGATAGTCATTTTCATAGAGACCTAAATAAGGTTGCAGTGTATCATGAAAACTGTGATTCCCTGATGGTGACACTTGAGCCAGCCTTAGATAATAATCATCCGTACTATGTGATATTTCCAGAAGAACGGGATCATCCATACGCAAGGATTGAATCGCTGCAGCTTTTTCTGATATATTTTTATCAAACTCAAAACTTGAATTAATCAGCACCGGCTGCGTGTCTATGGGCTTTACCAATGCCTGATCAATGTAATAATAATAGGGATTATCCATGGTGTCAAAGAGACTATTGTAGGTATTTCTGGCAACGAAATCCGTCCATACTTCTGAAAAGTCCCATTGGTAGTTATTCTCAAGAATATAAAATGCTGCCCCTACTACCGTAGTGTTATAATCCCGAAAGCGTTCCCAGATTTCCCGCATGATGGTGGAATTCTTCGCATCTTCTTTTCCCTTAGGGTCAATAAAGGAACTGAGATAATG
>JASLLI010000050.1 GCA_030747125.1 Fidelibacterota bacterium
ATCCATCAACATCCATATAATAATGCTGTATATCAAAAGTAACAGCATAGTCATTACCCGTCAAATCACTTGGATTCACAATTGAAACAGATACTGACCCGCCAGCAGTACCGGAATGTGTTGTTTCAATATCTCCACCTGGTTCTGAATTCCAACTAAATCCAGGATTGGTTGAGTGTGGAGTAACAGATTTGATTGTTGGTGAAGATTCTAAAGTTTTAAATGGACTACCTTCATTATCTGTTAAATAACTATAAGCTGTAATTGCAAAATGATAGGTAATACCATTTGACATTGGGCGTCCTCTTAATGCATCATTATCAGTTCGGAAGTACCTTTGGACTCCAGAGTTTGTTCCGGACTGTTTTGGCTGATCAACAATGTAACCAGAAGCTTCATCAACTCCGGGATCAAAAATAGTCTGCACTAAATTTATTTTATCATAAGTAGCAACTTTTTTCCCTTCTGATAAAGGTGAACCTGCTGAAGGTAATTGATAAATATTATAGCCCTCAAAAGTAAATCCTTTACTAATAGTTTCTTCCGTGGCAGCCACTGCTTCAAAATCATACCCCCAGTCAAGGATAATCTCTCCATCTAATTCTGTTGTTTGTGCAACAGGAGTTGTAGGTGCAGAGGGCAATGAAAATTGATTATCATACGCATATTGGGCATATGTATCATGGAATTTTGCAACTGTAACAGATGAAATATTATCAGAGCCCATTCCACCAACCAATGCCAATACAACATCTTGTGAATCACCCAAATTCATAGTAAAGGGTCCTGATGCCATTACCAACCTTCTGTCTCCAGGTGGGAGCTGCACACCATCAATCCAACCAGTTCCGGTTACAGGATCGCCTGACAGAACAAATTTTGTTGATTGTCCTGTGCTTAAATCAGTCCACGGGGTTTGGGTAGGATATTCAGGTCTGGGAAGGAACCCTTCCATTAAATTAAAAAATTGTAACGTACCATTATAATCAGACAAATCCGGATCACTTATGGATGACCCTGCACCAAAATAAGTAAATGCAGTCATTCCTAAGGTATCACCCTCGGAGGAAATAGGCCCTTGTAAAAAATCATACCCTCCGGAAGGAACAGGGAGACTATATATGCCATTAAAAACACCATCCTTTGAATTTCCATTATAAACATAACCAAAAGACAGGTCTGTATCGCAACCCACATAATCATCTGTATAGGTTCCTAAATCAGGGTCAGACCATTGCGTAAAATAAACCGTGTCAAGTTTTGCAATAGATGGATCAAATCCACCTACTAAATTCCCATTTGAATCTTCTGATGCTCCATAATTTGATGGAAGCCCTGTATATTTCATAGTTGCTTTTTTAAATACTATATTTCCTAATGGGTCACTGGCACCAAATTTATATCCCCACATGGTCACTTGTAATTCAACACCTATCGGTTTGGCACCATAAACATTCGGTGCCGTATCAGAGGTGTCGGTAATTGCTCCGGTATCATCTACAATAATTGGTACATCGTTAGCAACTACCCACAAAGTTTGATCGGCACCGGGATAACCGGGGATATCATTTTCTGGGTTATAGCTTCCATCTCCATCAACATCTGTATAAGGTGCTCCCCAAGATGCAGGCCAATTATTCCAATCATATTCATATTGGTCATAAACCGAAGCAACTTCTGCATCGGTAGGAGTGCCTTTCATTAATAGGTTGGAAGCATCATCAGTTAAGTCTGCTGTTTTATAATCGGTCCTTACCCTCCAAACATGGTGATTTGCCGGGTCAGTGGAACCAATAACATTATTGGAAGCATCATATACAACTCTACCAGCCTTTAAACCTGCATAATAAGTTGTACCCCCTACTCGAGGGCTTTCAGCATTTCCATCTGTTACCTTTGCACCCCAAAGCATCCCATCCTCATAAATGAGACCCCCTGTTCCAATTGGATAATCAACCTGAGTACCGTTTGGGCTTCCTGAAGTCGTTCCCGCTGAACTTTTTTTCATCCAATAAGCCATGTTATTGATATTAATTACAGACTGGGTAGGACAAAGCCCCGTACAAGTTGCACTTGACATTGTCTGAATATTATCATCTATTTGAATTGGTTCTGCCTCTTTGGCAATAATAACGCCAAAGAAAATAAAACTAATATAAATGAAATTTAAATAATTATTTTTCATTATTATTCCTTATTAATAGTATTAAAATTAAAAGTTTATGCTGGCACCGAACTTATATGTTCTTGGAGTTCCAAATAAGTCTTGACCGAAATCCCATGTATAATGTTGCCTGTTAGACAGGTTAACATTCTTATAAAGTTCCTCATATAAATCACCTTGGGCAGCAACTATTTCCGAGCTTAATGCAGGATCCGTTAAGAAGCCATCATTGTATGCATTTCCGGTTCTTGAATACACATTTATAACATTTTTCGTGTTGAAAACATTTTCAATGTAACCAAACAGAGATATGCTTTGCCCCCCAATTGCTAATTTTTTATCAACCTTTAAATTAAAAAGGTGATTCCATGGAGTAACAGATTGACCAATTGGCTCCTGAGGCTCTCTGGCGCGTGCATCATCCAATAAAGCCCCTGTATCTGAAGCTCTCTGCCCCATACCGCCATCACTTAATGTAAATGGATGTCCGCTATTAAATTTATATTGAAGATTAAATCCAACATTTGAGAATAGAATACCGCCATCATCATCTCCAAATCTATAATCCAGGACAATAGAACCTCTATGCTTATTTTCATAATAAAGAGGCATAATCATAGCTGCAGGTGCAGCCAATGCCTCTTGCACCAAATTGCCTGCAGATGAATTGGGGTCAGAATTAACACCTCTGGCATCTGACCAGGTATATGTTGCAAATGTCTGAAGTCTGTTTACACGACGGGTTCGGAAAGTAAATTCAAACCCGTTAATGGTTGAAAAGTCGCCATTTTGATAATAAAGTGCATCTACATCAGCACCATAATATCCATCAACAGTTGCATCTGCATCTCTATTTTTACCAATTACAATTTGTCCTGTAGTATTTTTTGCAAATGCTGTTGCATCTATGGCTGCATCAGTACTGAATTGATAGCTTAACCCAATCTCATATTGGGTTGTCTCGATAGGATCAAGATCAAATCCCATTGGGTCTGGAGTATAGTTTTGCCCACCCCAAACCAAATGCATATACCTTGAAGATGCGTATGGCAAGTCCAATTCCGGCATTTGAGCATATTTCCCATATTGCAAATGGAAAACTGTTTTATCTGATACAGGAAAAGCCATACCCAGTCTTGGCTGAACTACTGTTTTAGTTTCAGACTTTTTAAATTCACTTTCATGAATAGTTTGGCCAGTTTCATTCCAACCAGGATTTGCAGAGTTATTCATTTTCCAATCATCTAAATTAAATTGATCTATCCGAATACCACCATTTATTACTAAATCATCTGCCTCATATTTATCATTTATATAGAATGAGGTGGTGCTTGGCTTTCGGGGTCCATCATAATCTCCATCTACTTCATTACCATAATCATCAAAGCCAATATTCCCCGGATTTGACCGATTATATAAGCTCATAGCATTAGTAATTGTTTGATTAGAGCCACCAACTGCAGATTCCCTTGTTATAGTAGTATCAGTAGCTATAATTCTATTTATATTACTAATTGCAGAAGTACTTAAATAATAATTTCTATATTCAAATTGCTTAATTTCAACTCCCGCTTTAAACTCATGCCCACCTAACTGATATCTTGTATTCACATCAAAGGTAAAAGATTCCCTATCTGACTTTGCCCAGCCAGTTGTAATATCTCCAGGTCTTTGAAAAGCAAACTGTCCAACATAATAATCAACTGGCGCTTGATAGGCACTTCTCCAATTTGATGCTGTAGATGAATCAGTTTTGGAAGCAACTGAAGTTGAGTCACCCCAAAGCACTGCATCAGCGAAACTACCTGGCTTTCCAAAAAGTCCATCGTACGATTCATATTCTCTATTTAAAGAACTTATTCCACCACTAATTAAAAAATTTGGACTTAAAAAGAAATTGGCTCTTGCTCCTATTACCATTCTATTAATATTTCTTTCTGGGAGCCTGTCTGAGTTAAATAAATAATATAAAGGAGTAGAGTTAGAACTATAGGTTGAATTGTCAATTAAAGCAGACAATCTTAGATTAAATGCACCTAAATCCAACAATGCAGTACTATTTAATTCAAAATCATCACTCCAACGATTCTTTATACCAGCATCAGGATCAAAGGTAACTTGGATGGTATCACCATCAGGTGTTACTCCAGACTCATAACTAGGAAGCATATCGGCAACACCATCTTTATCCAAATCAATTGTAAATCCATCATAAAAGGTCGGATTCCAATCATCCTCATGTTTTTTACTAACTGCAACAAAATATTTTACGGGACCTGCAGGACCACTTAATGTTGCTGTTAAATCCTGATGGCCAAAATCACCTTTCTCTGCTCTCACAGAACCGGAAAACTCACTACTACCAGTTCTAAGAGTTTGTCTAACAACCCCCGAATTAGCGCCACCTACATCTGCACCATATCCACCTGCTTCAATTTTTAATTCAGATAGTGCTTCTGGGATCGCTGAAACCATTCTACCACTGGAAATTGGATCTTTAATATCTGCTCCATCTAAAGTATATCCAACTTCTTCAGCACGGCTACCTCTTATATGCAACTCGCCGTTTAATACAACTACCCCGGGTTGTAAATCCAATAATCCCGTAACGGACCTACTTGCAGTATTTTCAATATCTTCAGCTGTCACGGATCTGACAGAATTAGTTGCGCTCTGCTCCACTAATTTCTTTTCAGCAGTCACCTCTACCACTGCACCTTCTATGGCAGATTTTTCCAAGCCAAAATCCTGCAGCGTGGTTAGTCCTGATGATACAGACACATTGGAAATTTTCAGTGCACTAAAGCCAATATAGTCACAGCGAACGGTGTAAGTACCAACAGGCACACCCAATATAACAAATGCACCGTTATTGTCTGAAGCTGCACCAAGAGATGTTCCTTCCACAACAATGTTAGCTCCGCTGAGGGCATTTCCCTCTTTATCAGAAACCTTACCGGATATTTTTCCGGATGTCTGACCGAAGAGTGTCAATGGAAGAGTTAGTAAAGCGATTGATAGTATTTTACGGATCATATTTACTCCTATTTTTCCGTTAATTAGATAATTTGCTTTGAAATTTTAATGATATAGAAAGGTGGAAACACAGACGAAACTCCGTCTGACAGTTTTTCTCCCCTCGATATTATTACATTGATGAATGCCAAAGAATTTGTTAGCGAATAGTAATTTCGATAGCCTTGATAGCAAGCATAATTTAGGATAGTCCATTTTAATCTTCCAATTAAATAATATATCAAAGTCTTAATATTGTTCCAGCTGATTTTCTACACCCTAAATCATATTATTAATTCTGATACATTTTTATACTGTTCTAATATTTCAGGATTCAATAAAGCATCTATATTTTTCACATCTTCATTTTGAATAGTCTGCTTTACAGCAAGTTCTACTTTTTTCCCATTGATTGTATAAGGGATATCCTCCATCTGAATCACCTTTGCAGGCACATGCCGATGACTACAGTTACTCCTGATAGATAATTTAATTTCATCTACTAAATTTTTACTTAGAAAATTTCCATATCTCAATTTTACAAACAGGATGATGCGTTCGTCATTTTCCCATGGTTGTCCAATAACTAAAGAGTCTTCAACCTCTGAAATCTGTTCAACGGTTTGATAAATCTCAGAAGTTCCGATTCTTACTCCGCCGGGATTTAAAGTAGTATCTGATCTGCCGTAAATCTTTACATTGCCATCATCAAGGATTTCAATAAAATCACCATGATGCCAAATTCCCGGATATGTAGAAAAGTAAGCAGATGCATATTTTTCACCGGATGCATCATTCCAAAAATATACGGGCATGGACGGGAATGCCTGGGTACATACCAACTCACCTTTTTTATTTAACAATGAAGCGCTAGATTCATTAAAAGCTTCAACTTTCATCCCCAATCCCCTGCATTGTATTTGGCCCCTTTTAACTGGTAGTATGGGATTCCCCAATGCAAAGCAGGATATAATATCTGTGCCGCCTGAAATAGAAGATAGCTGTACTTCTTTTTTCCACCGTGTATAGACAAAATCAAAGTTTTTTTCCACCAGGGGAGAACCCGTTGACAAAATGGTTCTTAACCTGGGGTAAGAAGAAACCTCACCAGGAGTTATACCTGCTGACTCAAGGGATGAAATATATTTTGCACTGGTTCCAAAAATGGAAATTCCAAGTTCATCTGCCATCTGCAACAGCCTCTTGCCATTAGGGTAAAAGGGACTCCCATCAAATAATACCACCTCAGCTCCCACCGCCAGGGATGAAACCAGCCAGTTCCACATCATCCAGCCGCAAGTGGTAAAATAGAAGATAGTATCTTCCCGATGCAAATCTGTATGCAACTGTAATTCCTTTAAATGTTGAAGCAATGTTCCCCCTGCAGAATGGACGATGGACTTAGGTTTGCCCGTTGTCCCGGAAGAATACATGATATACAAAGGGTGGTCAAATGGCAATGGTGCAAATTGAATTTCTTCAACTTCCTGCGAAATAAAATCATCCCAAATTTCACAATATTGCAAGTGATCAATACAAAAATCTTCAATATGTGGAATGATGACTGTTTTCTGCAACTCTCGCAATTCCGTTTGAATTGCCGAAACTTTATCGAGGCAATGTATCAATTTGCCATTATATTGATACCCATTTGCAGCAAATAACAGTTTTGGACTAATTTGTTTAAACCGGTCCAGAACGCCTTTAACACCGAAATCAGGCGAACAGGATGACCAGATTGCACCAATGCTTGAGGTTGCCAGCATAGCTATAACTGTTTCAGGTATATTAGGAAGAAAACCAGCAACTCTATCCCCTTTTACTATCCCCATATTTTTCATAGAAACAGCTAATCGTGATACCTGTTTGTATAGTTCATTATAAGTAAAGGCTGTTCTATTGCCAGTTTCGCTATAAAAGGTGAGAGCCTTTTTTTCATCTCTAAACTTTAATAAATTCTCAGCAAAATTTAAGGTGGCACCTTCAAACCATTTTGCTCCCGGCAATTTATTCAGATCATCTACAACTCTGGTATAAGGCGTATGTAAAAGAACATCAGAAAATTCAAGATAGGCTTCCCAGAACGACTCACTTTTATCAATGGACCAGGAATACAGGTTAGAATAGTTATCCAGTTTGAGATTAAAACGATCGTTAACAAAATGGATAAATTCCGTCATACGGGAATTTTCCATCTCGCTGGCAGATGGCTGCCAGAGTATGGAGTTCATCAAAGTAACTCAGCCAAATAGAGAATCTGCCAGGCTTGCAATATTCTACCTTCAGAAACCAGTTTAGCGCAGATTTTTAACATTTCATCCGTAGAGAGCCTATCGTAAGTTTCACTGAGCTCCGCAATTTCCTGTCTTTCCGGAATATTTTCAATTGATGCTAATCTGGCAAGTAGATTTCCGGGAAAGTAGGGGCAGGACTGAACTTCCTTAGGGAGCTTATCCACACCGAGGGGAAGATATTTGGGTGCTTTCAATTCAAACATGCCCTGAATGGATCGGCTGTACCAGTTATAGCCCATGCGGGCAACTTGATCAATTTTATGAGGGTCAATCTTACTATTCTCGTCAAAAATTGCGTCCTTAGCATGAATATACACCACTTCACCCAAGAGAAGATTTCCACCTGCCGGCTGGTCACTAAATTGAATGTGTTCCGTAAAATTACATTCTAAAATAAGTGGAGATTCAGCAACACCAGGTGTTGAAACTACTTTCCCCTGGTATGGAGACAGTCCTGATTTTAAAAATTCATTCACATCAGGGGGATATTCAGCAGCACAAATATTCATTTGTTCCACCATGTCAAAGGTTACTACAGATAGAGTGAATTCTTTTGTTTCCAAAATATTGGTGAGAGTATTTTTAGGTTTACCGGTTCTGCCACTGAAAGCAGGAGAAATCCCTACAATAGGTGGATTAGCACTGAAAGCATTAAAGAAACTGAAAGGGGCGAGATTAATATTTCCTTCGCTGTTTATACTGGTTGCAAACCCAATGGGTCTGGGAGCTACTGCACTGATGAGCATTTTGTAGCGTTCCCGCATTTCCATTTCCTTAGCGTTATATTCTATAAATCCTGTCAATTGGTAAAATTATAATATTTATTTTTAGGGTGAAATGCTTCCCTTTCAGCAGAGGTTAATATACTGGATATGGAGTAAATTGGAGATGCCTATTTTTTCCGGGTAAAAGATAAAATTTGTGGTACTGCTTCATTATAAAACTAAGTAGCGATTATAATTGTAATTATCTATTCATGGGAAAATCAGTTCCACAGATGAAACAATAATTTATGCACTCATTACAATTTGATTTTTTAGGCTGCCTAATCCGTCAATTTCGAGAGTCACCGAATCACCAGGTTGTAACCATTGGTTATTTGTAATGCCAGAGCCATTCAATTCCAAAAAGCAGCCGGTACCGCAGGTTCCAGACCCTATTATATCACCTGGGAATATATCCACTCCGTAACTGACCCGTTCAATGATCTGGGCAAATGTCCAAGTCATATTGGCAAGTGAATCTTCGGACACCTGAATGTCATTTACAAATGCCTTCATGTTTAGATCATAGCGGTCCCCCTCGGTTGAGGATATTTTAAATGGTTCCAGCTCATCTTTTGTTACCAACCAAGGACCAAAGGATGTGCCAAAGTCTTTACCTTTAGCAGGTCCTAAATTCAATTTCATCTCCTGCATTTGTAATCCTCTCGCAGAGAAATCATTCATTATCATAAAGCCTAATATATACTCATCAGCTTCAGATACTGATATATTTCTGCCTGCTTTTCCTATTACTGCAGCACACTCTAATTCGAAATCAAGCTTTTCTAAATGTTTAGGCAGCACCTGAATATCACCTTCCCCAAATACTGCATTGTGATTTGTAAAATAGAAAATGGGGATTTCATCAAATTCGGGTATCATCTCCAGTCCTCGATTCCGGCGGGCGGTTTCTACATGCTGACGAAAAGCATAGGCATCTCTTACAGACACGGGATTAGGCATTGGTGATAACAATTCAACAGAATCACTTGAAAAAGTTGGCTCGTTTTTCTGTACTGCTGCTTCTGCTAACTGAATTTGCTTTTCACCACCCCGGAGAAACTCAAGCATATTATCAGATATGATTGGATTTAGTGCATGGAGATCGTAGATCATTCCATCCTCAATGGCTCCGATTTTTTCCACTTGATTTTGTTTAAAGCTGACGAGTTTCAATAAAATCCCTAAATTAATTCTTTATATTTTATCAACCACCCCAATTTCTTTGCTGATTCCTATGAAAAAGAAATTATTTTGGTTAAGGCTCTTGCTAATTGATTTCGATTCAGTCTTTTTTACAACCACCCCTATTCTTCGCCAATTCCCTGGCTCAGAATTTCCCCTCCTTGGGAAAGGAGGGGACGAGTCCAACAGTGGATACTACTAAAAAATTTAAATTTTCTACATAAGTGCTCAATATCTGATTCCCTTTAATGAGAGTTGGACTCAGGGGTGGTTCGACTTATTTAATACCTTTTATACACATTAAATTATTTCTCAACCCAACTCAATGGATAGGTGCTATCGTCAATATTTCTGGCTGTTTCTGTTACATGCAGTGGTTTAAAGGTATCTATCATTACTGCCAGTTCATCAGTGTATTTTTTTCCTATAGAGTTGCTATATTTCCCCGGTTGAGGTCCATGGGGCAGACCCATTGGGTGCAGGGTGATAGACTCTTCCTGAATTCCCTGCCGACTCATGAAATTACCTCGTGAATAGTATATTATTTCATCAGAGTCCACATTGAAATGGGGATAGGGAGCAGGAATAGCATCAGGGTGAAAGTCAAATAATCGTGGTACAAAGGAGCAGACTACAAATCCCTGCGCCTGAAATGTCTGATGTACCGGAGGAGGCTGATGAATACTTCCCACAATAGGTTCGAAATCGTGAATGCTAATTTTCCAGGGGAAGTAGTAACCGTCCCAACCAATAACATCACAGGGGTGGTGTGCATAAAAATACTCTTGTAAACCTTGGACAGTTTTTACCAATACCCTTGTCTCACCTGAATTTTCATGAGGTTGTTGTAACTCAGGTGTATGAATATCTCTCTCGCAAAAAGGAGAGTGCTCTAAAAGCTGTCCAAATTTGTTTCGATAGCGGTTGGGAGTTTCTATTGAACCTGTAGATTCTGTAATTAATAATTTTATCTTCTCTGCAGGGTTGAGCTGCCAGAGAATCCCCCTGGGAATGACAACATAATCCCCTGGTTCAATTTGGAGGGTACCCAAGTTTGATTGAAATTCACCCTTACCTGCCTGTACATAAAAGAGTTCATCTGCCACACCGTTTCTATAACAATACTTCATTGGCTCAGTGACCAATGCAGTAGATATAGTGACATCAACATTAAAGAAAAGAGGAATTCTGGAAGACACTGCATCCCCGGAACCCTTTAAATCAGAAGTGGTAATATGCCGTGCCCTGTGCTTCGTTTCAGCTCTTTCTAATTTTATAGACGTAGAATTACCAACTTTTGAAATTTTTGTGGGACGGTTCAGGTGATAAAGGTTACTATAAATTCCGGAAAACCCTTCCCGACTGACTAATTCCTCATAGTATAATCCGCCGCTTTCATTTCTAAAAGCTGTATGGCGTTTGGGGGGAATATTTCCCTGTTTATAATAAAATGGCATGAGGTATTATAATTTATAATTAACCATTAATAATTGATAATTCCTAATTAAAGGTTTCCTCTCAATGCCTGTTCTCGTTCTATTGACTCAAATAATGCTTGAAAATTCCCCTGTCCAAAACCACGCGAACCCTTCCGTTGAATGATCTCAATAAATAAGGTTGGGCGGTCTTCTAATGGCTTGGTAAACAATTGAAGAAGATATCCCTCCTCATCCCTGTCCACTAAAATTTTCAATTGTTTTAGTTTTTCCATATCCTCATCAATTGGTCCCACCCTTTCTTCCAAGTCATCATAATAGGTATCCGGCACATCCAAAAAATCAACGCCATTTGCCCGCAATGCAGTGATGGATTTGATTATATCATTAGTTAATATGGCTACATGTTGAACTCCCGGACCTTCATTGAAATCGAGATACTCTTCTATTTGAGATTTTTTAATTCCATTTGCAGGCTCATTAATTGGCATTTTCACTTTCCAGTTTTTTGAGCGAACCACAATGGATTTAAGAGCTGAATATTGAGTACTGATATCTGATTCATCAAAGCGTACAAAAGTGGTAAAACCGAAAATAGTTTCGTAAAATTCCCGCCATTCATCCATCTTTCCTTCTTCAACATTGCCAACAATATGATCAATGGCAATCAGGGCAGTATCCTGATTTGGTATCCGGGATAGGCGTAGGGGCTCAAATCCGGGTGCCCAAACACCTTTGTAATTTGCATCATGGATAAAGGAATGAATGGTATCTCCATATGTCTCAATGGATGACCTGCCATATTCACCCTTATTGTCTTTTATCAATTCCGGCTCTATTACTCCCTTTGCACCTCTGGATAAGCAGGAATCATATGCCGTTTTATCACAGTCTACTGAAAAAGCAATATCATAAATCCCATCACCGTGGTTTTTAAGCCAATTGGATCCGCGGTGATTTGAGCTAAGAGGTGTCGTAAATACGAAGAACTGTTTGTTCTTTTTCAGAACATAGGAAACTTTCTCCCGTTCTCCCGTTTCAGGTCCACAATAAGCATGCGGTTCAAATCCAAATGCGGAACGGTAAAAATGCACAGCCTGCTTCGCATTGCCTACAAAATATTCTACATGGTGAAAATCATGGATGGGAAAATATTCGGTGCCTTTCCATTCTGTTGATATGTATGCCATTCTTTAATTGTAAATTGTTAATTGTTAATTATAAACTGGTTTTATTTGTTTTTGATTTTACTTTCTTGTACCCAAAACTTAAGAAAATATCATATCATTAAAATAACAATAATTTATCAATTGCCTCTGCCACTTTTTCCGCATTCGGCAGATACCTTTTCTCTAATTCTGAATTCAATGGGATTGCCGGTACATTCTCCGCTCCAATAATAGTAATCGGTGCATCCAAATTATGGAAACATTCTTCCTGGATTCTTCCGGCTAATGCCTGGGCAAAGGAGTTTTCTTTAGGTTCCTCAGATAGAACAATGCATCGGTTATGTTTTTTAACTGATTCGAAAATCAAATTTTCATCTAATGGATAAATAGTTCTCAGATCAATTATTTCTACCTGTCCTTTAAATTTTTCTGCTGCAAATTTTGCCCAATAAACTCCCATACCATAGGTTATAATTGTAATGCTGTTTCCCGAATCAAGTGATGATTGGTCTGCTTCCAAAACCACATTTCCTTTTCCCAATGGCAAAATGTAATTGCGAGCTGGTTCTGGGCAAATGGCGGACTCTGTTCCTTTGATTTTACTCCAGTACA
>JASLLI010000051.1 GCA_030747125.1 Fidelibacterota bacterium
ATAACGGTGAAGAGGATAATTGACTTCACTTTTTTCATAATATCTCCAATATTGCTGTTAGCTGAGTATTCTGTTACTAAATAGGGTGCATCAATCTAATTAATTTCCTTATCTATTATCCAAGAGAATAATCACCTATTGGGTAAAAAATATATTTTTCTGAAATTGCCTTAGGGAACCATCCTAATTTTTCCACCCGAAATGAGGAGTCAGAAGTGATGAAACGAACACATACCTGCGGTGATCTTTCCGCACTAAATTTAGATAATGAAGTATCTCTTAATGGTTGGATATCAAAGAGCCGTGATTTAGGCGGACTACATTTTATTGATCTCCGGGATAGATACGGTGTCACGCAGATCGTATTTAATGAGGATATCAATGAGGATGCTTTTCAACGAGTAAAAAAACTGGGATTGGAAGATGTAATAGGTATCACCGGAAAAGTTGTCTCACGCCCTGCCGATGCAGTGAATAAAAACATCCCAACGGGTGAAATTGATGTTGAAGTTACAGATCTTATCGTCTATAATGAATCTGTTCCTCCTCCTTTTGATATCAATGACCGCAATTCTGCTTCAGAAGATCACCGTCTGAAGTATCGCTATTTGGAATTGCGTACCCGTGATTTACAGGAGAAAATGATTGTTCGGCACAAAGCTGCCATCGCCACCCGAAATTTCATGAATGAAGCAGATTTTGTTGAAATTGAAACCCCGGTACTCATGAAATCCACACCAGAGGGTGCGAGAGACTTTCTGGTACCCAGCCGCATTCATGGTGGAAAGTTCTATGCTCTGCCTCAATCTCCACAGACTTACAAACAGCTGCTCATGGTTTCCGGGTTTGACAAATATTTTCAGATTGTAAAATGTTTCAGAGATGAAGATTTCAGGGCTGACCGTCAACCTGAATTCACCCAGATTGACATTGAAATGTCTTTTGTAGACCAGGATGATGTGCTGAAACTGGGGACTGACCTTACCCGGCATATCTGGAAATCTGTTATTAATGTTGAACTACCGGAGTCCTTTCCTATTATGAATTACCATGAGGCCATGGAAAGATACGGCTCCGATAAACCGGATATTCGCTTTGATTTGGAACTTCAGGAAATGGCTGAATATGTGGAGCAATCCGATTTTAACGCTTTTAAATCGGTGCTGGAAGCCGGTGGCAGAGTGAAAGGTATTGTCTGCCAAAATGCTTCTACCTATAGCCGGAAAGTTATAGATGAATTAACAGACTATCTTAAAAAATATTTCGGGGCAAAAGGACTTGCATGGATGAAATGTACAGATGGGAAATTGGATGGAGGTATCAGCAAATTCTTTCCTGATTCTGTGCAGGCTGACATCATCTCAAATCTCAATATTGCAGATGACAGTATTCTATTTATGGTGGGGGATAATGCCAATATAGTTTTCGCAGCTTTGAGTGCACTCAGGTTGGAATTAGCTAACCGCGAAAACTTAATTGACTCTACCAAATGGGCTCCTCTTTGGGTTGTGGACTTTCCCTTAGTGGAGTGGAATGAAGACAAAAACCGCTGGGATGCCCTGCATCACCCCTTCACTTCTCCAAACTTAGAGGACCTGGCAACATTAGATGATGACCCCGGTTCAGTAAGGTCCTTGGGATATGATGTGGTGATGAACGGCTATGAATTGGGAGGAGGGTCTATTCGTATTCATGATAAGGATTTGCAGTCCAGAATATTTACCCTTTTGGGTATCGGAAAAGAGGAAGCACAGGAAAAATTTGGCTTCCTTATGGATGCGTTTAAGTACGGTGCCCCCCCACATGGTGGAATGGCATTTGGTTTCGACCGCATTGTCATGTTGCTGGCAGGTTCTAATCAAATCAGGGATGTGATTGCTTTCCCCAAAACCACTTCAGCTCTTTCTCTTATGGATAATTCTCCCTCACCGGTTACAAAAGAACAGCTTGAAGAATTGCATTTGGAACTGCGGGACGACGATTCATAAAAGGTGCAGGGAGCAGGGAATAAAGGAGAAGGGAGAAAGCAAACAGGGGGCAGGAAACAGGCTTGCCCATTGTTATGATTGAAGCTATATAATTTATCTGCCATTATCTCCAAAGGGGAAAGCATTGAAGATATTCTGTGAATCCTGAAAATAACGGTATTCAATTCAGATGTAAATCGTAAATCCCGGAATAAATATTCTGAAGACTCATTGAAATACATATTCCAATTATTTTAAATTACCCGGCTTTATGATACGCTTTTTTTATAGAAATGACTGCCCTGATCTCCTACCGGGAATTGGGGCTTTTTTATGCAGCTTGGAGGAAGTCTGAAAAAGAAAATTGATATTTCCGGGGTGGACTCCCTTTCCTTTTTAGGGATTGGTGATCAGAATATCAAAACCATCCAGGAAAAAGTGAAAGCCCAAATAGTAGTACGCGGCAGTGCCATGCAGGTAGATGGTTCCAAAGAAGATATCAAAGTAATAGAGGCTGTGGTTAACGAAATGATGCTCACCATAAATAATAAAGGCTTTGTAGAACCGGATGAAATCAGAGCCTACTTAGGGTCTGTAGTCAATGGTGAACCTGCAACCATGAGTGAGAATGGAGATGAACCGGTTGTACTCTATACTCATAAAGGTTCAGTCCGAGCCCGCACCCCCGGTCAACGGGAATATTTAGAGGCAGTAGGGGAAAGTGATATTGTTTTTGCCATAGGACCTGCTGGAACAGGAAAGACCTATCAGGCAGTTGCCATGGCAGTCTCGGCTTTAAAATCCCGTTCAGTGGATAGAATCGTCATTACCCGCCCTGCTGTTGAAGCAGGAGAAAGATTAGGATTTCTCCCCGGCGATCTGAAAGAAAAAGTGGATCCCTATCTTACCCCTTTATATGATGCGCTGAATGATATGATTCCCAGGGATAAACTGAAAAATTATTTAGATCAACGCACCATCGAAATTGCTCCACTTG
The DNA here is from genome assembly GCA_030747125.1 of Fidelibacterota bacterium. GTDB lineage: Bacteria > Fidelibacterota > Marinisomatia > SCGC-AAA003-L08 > D37C17 > D37C17. The sequence continues at coordinate 2,965 of JASLLI010000051.1, forward strand.
CGTATATGCGAGGCAGAACTTTGCATAATTCATTCATCATTTTAGATGAAGCACAAAATGCCACCCCTATGCAGATGAAAATGTTTCTTACCCGATTGGGCGTTACCTCAAAGGCGATCATAACAGGAGATATCACCCAGATTGACCTGCCAAAGCATGAAAAGTCCGGCCTTATAGATGCTGCCAATATTTTAAAAAAGGTAAAGGGGATTTCCTTTATTTATTTTGATGAACAGGATGTAGTCCGGCACCGTTTGGTGAAAAATATTATCAAGGCTTATGCCAAAATAGATTCTGAAAAAGTGAAAGAGAAATAATTATGAGTGAATCCGTCATTGTCAGCATTGCCCGTACTCCAATAGGAAGTTTTCAAGGGAGTCTCAGCACTGTACCAACAGTAGAGCTTGGTGCTGCAGCAATCTCTGCTGCGTTGGACCGATCCGGTGTTCAGGGTGACATGGTAGATGAAGTGATCATGGGTAATGTCATTTCTGCCGGAGAGGGACAGGCTCCTGCCCGGCAGGCGGCATTAGCCGCAGGACTTCCCCAATCCGTAGAATGTATGACCATTAACAAAGTCTGCGGTTCAGGATTAAAGTCCGTTATGCTGGCAGATCAGGCAATCCGCTGTGGTGATGCAGAAGTAATCATTGCTGGAGGCATGGAAAATATGAGCCAGGCTCCCTATTATCTGCCGGATGCCCGTAATGGCATGCGAATGGGTCATAAAAAAACAATGGACTCTCTCATTTTAGATGGTCTTTGGGACCCCTATGGTGATCAGCATATGGGAAACTGTGCTGAGGTTCTTGCCAGAGAAGATAAATACAGCAGAGAGGACCAAGATGTTTTTGCGGTAGAATCCTATCGCCGTTCAATTGAAGCAATTAAGAATGGTGCATTCAAAAATGAAATGGTACCCGTTTCCGTTCCTCAAAGAAAGGGTGATCCCGTAATTATTGATACAGATGAAGAGCCGGGAAGGGGGAGACCCGATAAAATTTCTAAATTAAAGTCGGCATTTGAAAAGGATGGTACCGTTACTGCAGCAAACGCCAGCAGTATAAATGACGGAGCTGCAGCAGTAATGGTTATGTCAGCAGATACTGCGGCAGTACAGGATATACACCCTGTTTGCAAAATTGTTGGACAGGCATCCTATGCTCATGAACCTTTATATTTCACCACTGCCCCGGGAAAAGCCATTTCAAAAGTGTTGAAAAAAACGGGATTATCTGTTGAAGATATTGATCTGTTTGAAATTAATGAGGCATTTTCTAATGTGACCATGGCTGCCATGCGGGAACATGATATTCCTCATGAAAAAGTAAATATACATGGTGGTGCAGTATCCTTAGGGCATCCCATTGGTGCATCGGGAGCCAGAATATTGGTAACCCTCATTTCAGCACTTAAATTGACCAAGAAAAAATATGGTTTAGCAACCCTCTGCATCGGTGGTGGTGAAGCTGCCGCTGTAGTAGTTGAAATGGTTTGATGATAGGGGTAGGGAATAAGGAGTTAGGAAACAGGAAAGGGGGTGGAAGTGCTGAAATCCCAAAAAGGGGTAACATATTTTACCTTAAAGCTTGCAACCAGGGGCTGTTTACAAAGTAAATTCAATCTATATACAACGAAATAATCACAATTAAGGAATGATTAAAACAATCGGAGTTATCGGTGCCGGAACCATGGGAAATGGCATAGCCCATGTATCTGCCTTGTCTAGGTTTAATACCATTTTACATGATATCAATCCTGAATTTACAGAAAAGGGATTGAATACTATCAAAGCGAACTTAGAGCGACAAGTAAAAAAGGAAAAAATTCTATCCTCTGAGATGGATGCCACCCTCCAATTGATTCAAACCACAACTGATTTTGGTGATTTAAAAAATTGTGATTTAGTTGTGGAAGCAGCGACTGAAAATGAAGATATTAAGTTAGAAATATTTAACAAACTGGATACTATCTGCACACCGGAGACTATATTAGCCAGTAATACATCTTCCATTTCCATAACTAAAATTGCTGCTGCCACAAACAGAAAACATAAAGTAATCGGTATGCATTTCATGAACCCCGTACCGGTTATGAAGCTGGTGGAAGTAGTGCGGGGAAAAGAGACAAATGAAGAAACAACCACCTCCATTGTTGAGCTTGCCAAGGAAATGAAAAAGATTCCTGTGGAATGTAATGATTCTCCCGGCTTTGTCTCCAACCGTATTCTTATGCCTATGATCAACGAAGCCATTTTCTGTTTACATGAGGGTGTTGGTACAGCAGAAGCTATTGATACCATTATGAAATTGGGAATGGCACATCCAATGGGACCACTCACCTTAGCTGACCTGGTCGGTTTAGATGTATGCCTAAATATTATTAATGTGTTATATACTGACTTTGAAGATGAAAAATACATGCCCTGTCCACTGCTGGTAGATATGGTTGAAAGGGGAGAATTAGGCAGAAAAACAGGGAAAGGGTTCTATAATTATTAAAAAAATTATTGGTATAGATAAATGGAATTCCAACTTAATGACGAACAGAAATTAATTCAAAAGACTGCCCGGGATTTTGCCGTAAACGAACTTGCATCCGGTGCAGTAGAGCGAGACGAGAAGAAAATCTGGCCACGGGAAGGTATTTCCCAAATGGCTGACCTGGGATTCATGGGCATGATGACAGATCCCCAATATAATGGCGGTGGTATGGACACTATTTCCTATGCTCTTGCCATGGAAGAAATATCCCGCGTGGATGCCTCTGCAGCAGTGGTAATGTCAGTTAACAACTCATTGGTATGCTATCTGCTGGAGAAATTCGGCAGTCAATTCATAAAAGAAAAATATCTCTCACAGCTTGCCACGGGTAAGAAAATAGGAGCATTCTCCCTGTCTGAACCTCAGTCAGGCTCTGATGCTTCTAATATGCGAACCATTGCAAAAAGGGAGGGAGAAAATTATCTTCTCACCGGTACCAAAAACTGGGTCACCAACGGAATCAATTCGGATTTCGTCATCGTATTTGCCATTACTGAAAAAGGGGAGGGACATAAGGGTATATCCTGTTTTCTGGTTGAAAAAGGGTTAGACGGATTTGAAGCAGGCAAGCCTGAAAACAAATTGGGTATTCGGGCTTCAGACACCTGCGAGCTCTATTTTGACAATGTTAAGGTTCCGGTAGAAAACCTCATCGGCAATGAAGGAGAAGGATTTAAAATTGCACTGGCAACCCTGGATGGCGGCAGAATCGGCATTGCTTCCCAGGCTTTGGGAATAGCCCAGGCATCTCTGGATGCATCCATCTCCTACTCAAAAGAACGCATCCAGTTTGGAAAGCCCATTGCAGTAAATCAGGAGATCCAGTTTAAAATTGCAGATATGGCAATGGAAATTGAAGCATCCAGACTTCTCATTCACAAAGCAGCCTGGATGAAAGACAAAAAACAAAATTACGGACATGTTGCCTCCATGGCAAAGGTATATGCTTCTGAGGCAGCTATGCGGGCATCCACACAATGTGTTCAGATTCACGGTGGATTTGGTTTTATGCGTGAATCTGGCATTGAACGACTCATGCGCGATGCAAAAATCACTCAAATATATGAAGGTACATCAGAGATTCAACGGGTGGTCATTGCTCGAGCCCTCTTAAAATAAGGAAAAAGTCATGGAATTATTTTCAGAACTCAATGAAAGGGGACACGAACAGGTCTCCTTTTTTCACGATTCCCATTCAGGTTTAAAAGGGTTAGTTGCCATCCACAATACGGTGCTGGGTCCTGCGTTAGGAGGTTGCCGTATGTGGCATTATAAAAACGAAACAGAAGCATTAGTGGATGTGCTGCGTCTGTCTAAAGGTATGACCTACAAAGCTGCTATAGCTGGTCTTAATCTCGGTGGCGGCAAGGCCGTTATCATCGGGAATTCCAAATCGGATAAAACGGAAAGTCTGTTCCGATCTTTTGGGCGCTTTGTAGAAGGGCTTGGCGGCCGCTATATCACTGCTGAAGATGTAGGTACCAGCATCAGGGACATGGAGCATGTGCGTATGGAAACTGACTATGTTACGGGCATCTCCCAGGCATTGGGAGGAAGCGGTGACCCTTCCCCTGTAACAGCGTATGGTGTTTTCACCGGAATAAAAGCCTGTGTCATGGAGCACTTGAATAGTACTTCTTTAGATGGACTCAAAGTTTCAATTCAGGGATTGGGGCATGTGGGAATGTATCTCTGTGAAAATCTCCACAAAGAGGGTGCCGAACTCTTTGTTACAGATATTGATCAAACCTTAATGGGGCAAGCGGTGGAAAACTTTGGTGCAACTCCTGTAGAACCGGAAAGTATTTACGATTTAGATGTAGATGTCTATGCTCCCTGTGCTTTGGGAGCAACGGTGAATCCAGACACAGTTGATAAATTTAAATGCAGTATTATTGCAGGTGCTGCCAATAATCAGCTTATTGAAAATGATTTTGGTGTTGAATTGAAAAAACGAAATATTCTCTATGCACCTGACTATGCCATCAATGCCGGCGGACTTATCAATGTTTCCAATGAGCTGGAAGGCTATAACAGAGAAAGAGCATTTTCTCAGGCTGAAGGGATTTATGATACCCTTATGGAAATTTTCCGCAGATCGAATAAGGAAGATATCTCCACCAATAAAGCCTCTGATCTGCAGGCTGAGGACAGAATTCGTAAAATCGGGGAGTTAAAATCATTCTATCTTCCCTATAAAAAATCCTTCAAAATTCGGAATGCCTGAGTTATCTCCCAAAAGGAAGCGGCAGGCAAGAATCACTGCACTACAGGCTATTTATGCTATTGAGATGGAAGGCTCACGCCCTGAAGAAACCTTCCAGGAAATGATGCAAACGACTGCACAGGTCCCTGAGAAAGTAAAACTATACGGCAAACATTTATGCAGCATCACTCTAAAAAATATTACAGCTGTTGACCTCCTCATCAAAGAGAGACTAAAAAACTGGGATTTAGACAGGTTAACCCTCATGGACAAATTGATTCTCAGAGTATCCATTTCAGAAATGTTATTTGAAGATTCTGTTCCTCCAAAAGTATCCATTTCAGAAGGAGTGGAAATTGCCAAACAATTCAGCACCCCCGACAGCAGCAGCTTTATAAATGGAGTGTTGGATTCTGTATATAATGAAAAAATTAAAGGAAAAGAAAAAACTGTTTAGATATGTCCATTTTTAATAAAATCGTAACGGGAATATTCGGCAAAAAATCTGAGAAAGATCTTAAAATGCTGGCACCTGTTGTAGAGGAAATAAATGCTGCCTATACACCTTTACAATCTCTATCTGAAGAGGAATTAAAAGCAAAATTTCAGTCCATCCGTAAAGGTTTCAAAGAAACTTCTGAAGGTTCCGTAAAAACGCTGAAAGCAGAAGGGTTATCTCCTCAGGATATTGACGATGCTGTTATTAAAAAGGAACAGGATTACCTTGATGATAATATGGTGGAAGTATTCGCCATTATTAAAGATGCGTCACGCCGCCTGTGTGGGACTGAATTCACTGTGATGAATCAAAAACTCACCTGGGAAATGGTGCCCTTTGATGTTCAGCTCATGGGAGGCACCGCTCTTCATCAGGGGAAAATTGCTGAAATGAAAACCGGTGAAGGGAAAACACTGGTTTCCACCATGCCCATCATATTGAATGCAATCACCGGCAGAGGAGTACATATAATCACCGTGAATGATTATCTGGCTGAAAGAGACAGCCAATGGATGGGACTATTATACGAATATTTGGGAATGTCTGTAGGTTGTATTTTGGCTCCCATGAATAATGAACAGCGTAAGGAAATGTATAACCGGGATATCACCTACGGAACCAATAGCCAATTCGGGTTTGATTACCTGCGCGACAATATGGCCATCCGCAAGGAAGATCAGGTACAGAGAGGGCATGCCTTCGCAATTGTTGATGAGGTGGACTCTGTATTAGTTGACGAAGCTCGAACCCCCCTCATTATTTCAGGAAATGTGGATGCACCATCCAATCAACAATACAATCAATGGCGAAACAGTATTGAGGGCCTTATCCGTAAGCAGAACCAATTGGTAAATACGCTGGTAGCAGAGGCAGAGGAAGTCCTTGAGACGGATGAGAAAAAAGCATCCGTTAATTTGCTCATGGCATCCAGAGGGACTCCAAAAAATAAACGCCTGATGAAAATTTTCCAGCAGCAGGGGACACAGCAATTAGTTCATAAAACTGAGTCTGAATACATCCGTGACAAGAAAATGAGTGAACTGGATGAACAGCTCTACTTCAGCATGGACGAACGGGCACATGTGATAGATTTATCAGAATTGGGTCGGGAGTACCTTTCACCTGACCACCCTGAAAATTTTGTGATTCCAGATTTAGGTGAAATTTTTCATGAAATTGAAAACAGGGAGGATTTATCTTCCCACGATATACTGGAAAAGAAAGAAGAAGCACAAACCCTGCACATGGAACGCAGTGACCGCATTCATGCTATCAATCAATTGCTTCGTGCATATTCCCTCTATGAAAAGGATGTGGAATATATTGTTCAAGAGGGGAAGGTGCTCATAGTTGATGAGCATACAGGGCGGGTACTTCATGGAAGACGATTCAGTGATGGTCTGCATCAGGCATTGGAGGCGAAGGAACAGGTAGTCATTGAAAAAGAAACACAGACCATGGCAACTATTACCATTCAAAATTATTTTCGAATGTATGGTAAACTGGCAGGAATGACTGGAACTGCCATTACTGAAGCCCAGGAACTCATGGAGATTTACAAACTGGATGTGGTGGAAATTCCTACCAACCAGTCTATAATTCGCGTAGATGGTGATGACTTAGTGTATCGTACCAAAAGAGAAAAGTATAATGCCGTCATCCAGAAGGTTCAGGAGCTCTATCAAAAGGGGCAGCCCGTACTTGTAGGTACAACCTCTGTTGAAGAGTCTGAAACTTTAGCCCGAATGCTGAAACGGGCAAAACTGCCTCATAATGTTTTGAATGCCAAACAGCACCAGAAAGAAGCTGAAGTCATCACCCGTGCCGGCCAAAAATCTGCTATTACCATCTCCACCAATATGGCAGGTAGGGGAACAGATATAAAATTAGGTGAAGGCATCAAAGATACCGGTGGTTTATTTATTTTGGGTACAGGACGACATGAGTCTCGCAGAATTGATCTGCAGTTAAGGGGCAGGGCAGGCAGGCAGGGAGATCCCGGGGAGTCAATTTTCTTTCTCAGCCTTGAAGATGACCTCATGCGTCTTTTTGGTTCCGATCGTATTGCCAAAGTCATGGACAAAATGGGAGTGGAAGATGGGGAGGTCATCACGCACCCTATGGTGACGCGATCCATTGAGCGGGCACAGAAAAAGGTGGAAGGAAGAAATTTCAGCATCCGCAAACATCTCTTGGAATATGACGATGTGATGAATCAACAGAGAGAAATTGTTTATGACCGCCGAAACTATGCCCTTCATGGTGCGGATATCGGCGGAGAAGTTGACGAAATCCTGAATGAATACCTGGATCATGTTCTGGAAATCTTTTGCAGCAGTGGATCTAACCCCAATGATTGGGATTGGGACGAATTAGCCAATGAAATACTCAATACTACTTCGCTGGATATCAAGTCAGAATCTGACAGAGTTTCTTCTCTTGATGAACTGAGAGAGATGATACTTCAGGGTGCACATGCCATTTTATCCTTCAAGAAAGAGTCTATTGAAGAGCAGGTATTTGAGCAGTTTCAAAAGTGGGTGGTCTTTCGTACCATTGATGAAAGCTGGCGGGAGCATTTAGCTGCAATGGATCAACTCAGAGAAGGAATTGGTATGCGGGCTTACGGGCAGAAGAATCCTCTCATTGAGTACAAACGGGAAGGGTTTGGAATGTTTGCTGAAATGATGACAGAAACCAACCGGGAAACCCTGAAGCGAATTTTCAGAACAAATATCCAAGCTGCAGGAGAGCAGCAGCCGCAGCCAAAGAAAATGCCCGGAAATTTAAAAATGCAGCATGATGAATCTGCAGGATTAGGATTTACCGCCCCTCCCCAAGGTACGGCTAAACCCCGGCAGCCACAGATGATGGCAGGGGGAGCCCAGCAGCAAAGGCAGCCCATTGTAGCAGATGAAAAAATTGGAAGAAATGATCCCTGTCCCTGTGGCAGTGGAAAAAAATATAAAAAATGCCACGGAAAGGCAGTTTAATAAGTAAAAGGAATAGGATAAAAAAATGAAATTTGATACAAAAGTTGTTCGGTCAGGTATTGCACCAGACCCTACCACAGGTGCCATCGTACCTCCGGTGTACCAAACTGCAACCTATGTTTTAGAGGAAGTGGGGAAGGATAAAGGATTTGATTATACTCGTGCCTCTAATCCCACCAGAGCAGTGCTTGAAGCCAATCTTGCCGATTTAGATGGTGGAAAATACGGCACCTGCTTTGCCTCAGGAATGGCTGCGGTGGACTCAGTAATGAAACTTTTCAAATCTGGTGACCATATCGTCTGTTCAGATGATGTATATGGTGGTGTTTCAAGAATCTACAATACCTTGTTGGTGAATTATGGACTGTCCTTTACTTATGTGAATTCTTCCAATTCACAAGAGGTTGAAGACGCTCTGCAGGAAAATACCAAGTTAATCTGGATTGAAACCCCTACGAACCCCCTACTGAAAGTAACAGATTTAGATGCTATTGGAAAAATTGCCAAAAAGCACGGTGTATTGTATGGAGTGGATTCTACTTTTTCTACTCCTGCTCTTTTAAGACCCTTAGAATATGGTGCAGATATTACCATGCACAGCACTACCAAATATCTTAGTGGTCATAATCAGATTATCGGTGGGGTACTTATTACTAATGATGAATCCCTGAATGAACGCTTTAAATATATACAAAAATCTGTTGGGGCAGTACCCAGTCCCTTTGACTGCTGGCTTACTCTGCTGGGATTAAAAACCCTGTCCTTAAGGATGCAGCGCCATTGTGAGAATGCACAGGCAATAGCAGAGTATTTAGAAGCTCATAATAAAATTGCTTCTGTCACTTATCCCGGGCTGCCATCTCATCCTCAGTATAGTATAGCCAAAGAGCAGATGTCAGGGTATAGCGGTATGATATCTATGGGACTTAATGGTGGTCTTGCTGCCGGTAAAACCCTCATGAATGGCGTAACGCTTTGCAGTCTGGCAGAAAGTTTAGGTGCTGTGGAAACCATGATTACTCATCCTGCAACAATGACACATGCCGAGGTGCCTAAAGATGAGAGAGAAGCCAGGGGGTTAACCGATGGATTAGTGCGGTTGTCCGTTGGTATAGAAGATGCTGAGGATATTATCAAAGATTTAGAACAGGCTTTGGAGAAAGTGTAACAGCTTTTTACAGCTGAAAAAAATGGCTGACTTTAAATGTGAATAGTATTAATTTTTTGCCCTGTTTATTAAGGCGAATCTACACAGCAGGCCTGCTGTG
>JASLLI010000052.1 GCA_030747125.1 Fidelibacterota bacterium
TATCTAATCAGAAATGCATCCTGCAACCAGAGGATGGTTGAGGAATTTGGTGTAAATTATTTTCTGCCGTGAGTAAATACATCAGACAGTATACCTGGCGTACTTTACAAACTATAGGCTTGCAGGATATTGCGGATATCTTTTGCAGCTACTTCTGGACGCCAAATAGTACCTTCATACACCTTCAATAACCGGCGTTCAGGATCAAGAAGGACAGAACGAAGAGTATGCCCGATATCATTTTCATCTACTCCCCAGAAGGAGACAAAGGACTGCCCTGCCAAGGTGAAAATATCAGAAACATGATCTGTGCTTGACCAAACTTCTATTCCGGGATTATGCTCTATCAGGCTGCCATAGGTCTGCTTTAACAATCTCGGTGTATCATATTTGTAGTCAAAGCTGACTAATATGAAACTCATATCCTCCCGCTCTTTAAACTCTTGAGCTAAATACTGATTTTTTACCACCACAGCAGGACACATCTCCGGCATGGGGCAACGGGTAAAAATATAGGATATTAATCGAAACTTGCCGTCTGAATCTGAGAGAGAGACTTCATTGCTGTCTAAATCAAGAAAGGTAACATCATCGAAAACTTCACCAATTTCCAAAGGGGTGAATTCATCGGACCACATATCTTCCCTCTCGGGAATCGTCCCTTTCCCCAACAGAATGAAGTCTTTGGCAAAAGCTCTTTTACCCTCCATGACTAAGCGGAATTTTAAACTGTCTCCAGTCTGAAATTGAGAAATATCTGTGCTGTCAGCCAGCTTAAAAGGCATGGTCATTGCCATCATGAATCCGGGAATTTCGTCATGGTGAATGAGAAATTCGTTAGACTCATTTCTCACTTCAATTATTGTACCGGTGACGCTGTAGCTTTCCTTCCCGGAGCATGCAATGAATAAGAGAATTATTGGTAAAAATGCGATTCTCATAACGAAAAAAGGGTGAGAATTCTCTCACCCTTTTCAATATTCAAATATAGTTATTTCTTTTTGGGTTTTTTAATAAAAGTGAAATCCTGTTTCGTTTCACCGTCACCAATGGTTACGGTGGCGCTCAGGGTTTTCCATTCTTTGGTTTTTTTATCCTTGAATTTTTCCTGCCAGGCTATGACTTCATATTCACCTGCGGGAATATTTTTAATGGTATAATTTCCATTTTCATCAGTAACTGCAAAGTAGGGATGATCGAATACAGATACGTAGGATTTCATCCAGGGGTGTACATCACATTTAATATAAATAGCATGCTCAGGTTTTTCAATTTTTATGGCTTTTTCCTTCACCACTTTAGGCATGGCAAAGTTAAATTCAGAATTTACTGAGGGCAGACCGTGGATATTATGCAGGGTTGCATCGGAATTTTTAATAAGGAGATCCTGACCCTTCATAAGACCTTGTACATGAGGTTCATATACACAACCTTTTTGGTCTAATATTGCAGGTGCAGTAGGAACAGGTCCATCATATTTCACATCCTTTAAATACACCATTACATTTTTCAGATAGCCTTCTTCATTCATGATAAAGCTTTGTCTGTAAACCGGCTCTGTGTGGGCAGCACCGCAAACAGGGTCAGCACCCATTTTCAGTTTTTTTGCTTTGGGTCCCTTGCCCTGAAAGTTGACTCTTCCGCTGAGATCTCCTGCAATTACACTGCTGAGAAAAACTCCGGAAATGGCAGTCATCATCATTACTTTCCGTATCATTAAATACTCCTGGTTATTGATTAAGTTGAAATTTATTGATTAAAAACAGACAGAAAAATTAGGGGGCTTAAACAAGGCTATCCAAGACATAGTATTGTTTATTGTAGAAAAATGAGCTTAACAGAAATAGTATGATGTTCAGAGGAAATTCGTAAAAAGTAAATTCCGCTATTATTTCCCTTAGCATTCCAAGAGGTAACATGCCCCCCCGAAGGTAAAAAGCGGTTTTTCAACAGGAAAATCTCTTGCCCTCTCACATTGTATATTGCCACTTTAATCTGAGAGGATATCATCGTTTCAAACTCAATCTTCACTTCAGGGTTGAAGGGATTTGGATAAATGCCTGTCAGACGAAAATTTTCTAAAAGGGTAGTATTTTCAAGGTTCAGCTTTTCACCCTGGCAGGAGTAAAGAGAATAATCTGAGAGATACTGAGCATCCTCCTTGAGACATCCTCCGGGTAAACTGCAGGGATATCTGCAGGAACTATAACCCATTCGTAATAAATGGGTGGAGGTCATGTCTATATTGCAGGCATCTACATCATTACATCCTGTATAATCATGCTCAAGAGAATAACGGATATTAGCGAATTGTTCTGCGGTAAATCCGTGATTTGATTCATCATAATCTTCATGCCCAATAGGGCGGGGTGAACAGTAGTTTAAGGTAGTTATTCCAGATTGCATAAAATTTTTTCCTATCGGTAGATATTTATATTCACTATAATCGCAATCTGAAGAATACTCTGATTTATTTTCATTTAGACAATCAATTGGAAGATTGCGTGTACCATAAAACATTCCTTCATTATCGTAGTTTGTAAAAGAATCGCAATTGTTTAAATCATATGGATCATTAATATTCCAAAAATCACAATAATTATATCCTGGATAATCAGGCAAGTAAAATGAATATTTATTCCCGCCAATTTTTAATTTATTTGTTTCAGGGTTATATGTACCGCCATATCCATGGTAAATACATTCCCTCTCTTCAGAAAAATACCAAGCATGTAATGTATCAGGATCAGACCCAATGGGTACATACCCTGGTGAACCGGGAGTATCGCAGATCAAATCACCATGTATATTACAATCCTCTCCATTTGTTAATTCTCTGGGGGTGTTACCCTCTTGAGTGAACCAGATTCCATTAATATGTAGAAGAGAAAAAAAATGTCCAATTTCATGTGCTAGAATACCAACACCAGAATTTTCAGCTGGCGAATATGTGTCCGCCGATCCAGGAAGAGATTTATGTCGGATAAAAACACCTGGTAGATTATTATCATCTAAACTCCAGGGATATGTTGCAAACCCCGCTTTAGTTGGTTGACAATATGAATTGGAGGAAGGTAGACATTTATGAGTATATATATTTAACACATTAGGTATGTTATAGTGACCTTTTATAGCATTAGGAGAAGGATAGGAAGATGAACCACCGGTTGCATCGGAATAGAATCCGTCATATCCAGAGTCATTAGCAGCTAACATTTCAGGAAAATCAGGATGTAAGAAAAACTTAATAGCGATAGGAGCGAATTGTGTATTTAATACATCAAGTGTTCTGGTTATGCGTTGATTGCAAATGCCTTGACTATTAACTTCATCAAACTCTGCTGAATCATAGCCAAAATTACAATATGAGCCTATAGGCAATCCATCAACAACTTTAAAAATATTGTGAAAAACTACTGGAATTAATAAGGTATCTGACAATACTCTATTTATTTCATTTTTTAGCTTATTTGATATTAACTCTCTTGTTCGAATAATTTTTTGAAATTCTGAATTAGAAAGAATGTCTGAGAATTCATCCGTTGAACAATAGGAGCTATGAGTTTTAACTTGATATTCTTCAGAATAGATCAGCGATAGCAAGATTATTAAAATAATATACATGCGATTTAATGGATTAGCTATAGTAATTAGTATAGCTTAATTATATATTTACATTTAAAATTAAAAAAATATTTTGAGCCATTTATGGTAAAAAATGATACTACAAACCTTAGCAACACTATTTACACCAATATCCTAAATGGTGACCCGCATCCTCAATACAGGAATAATGATATTCGCGAGTTAAACAATTATACGATACATTTATATCGCAGTCCTCAGGAAGCTCACATATGGAGAGAGGAAGTGAGCTGAGTTTATTTGAACTGACCCATAATTTATGTAATCTGGATAAATTCGAAATAGATTCAGGCAGGGTGGTAATTTGATTATTGGATGAATAGAGTACCTGCAGATTATACAAGTTTCCAATTCCCTCTGGAAGTTCAGTGAGGTTGTTATAATATATGAGCAGGATTTCCAAATTTGTCAGATTCCCAAAACTATTTGGCAAGTGAGTGATTTGGTTATAATTGAGATATAGTTCTCTAAGATTATGTAATTCTCCGAAACTTTCAGGAAGGGATATCAGGTTGTTATTATCCATACTCAATCCTTCCAGGTTCTGCAGTTTTCCTATGGCTTCCGGCAGTTGGTCTATCTGATTCTCATCCAGCACCAATTCCTGTAGGCTCTTCATCCTGCCTGTTTCTTTTGGTAATATCCGAATGGAGTTTTTATCCAAATGTAGAATTTCCAATCCAGTGAACGCACCAATATCAACCGGTAATGATTCCAGTTGGTGATCAATTAATGCCAGCTCTGTCAACCTTCCGTTTTTCCAGGTCTGATTCCCTATTGTCAAGGGAAGATTTCCTTTCAAGGAAATATTTGAATTAATAATTGCCTGAAGACTCTTTAAATCTGTTTTTTTATAACAGAAGTTACCATCTTCATTGAGAACATTTCCAGGTGGTGTTGATATGCCGTGATATTCGTCCGTACAGTCAATACAATTTTGTGGTTCATAGGCAAGGTTTCCTTTCTCATCAAACTCATAATGAAAGCCAAGATAGTTGGACACACAGGGTGGGATAGATTCACAAATTGAATTATTTCCTGCAATAAAGCCATGTGTATTTTTGGTATCGAGATTCAAGTCACAAAAAGTAGTGGGGAGAGATTTGATTTCATTGGAATTGATCTGGAGTTGTTTCAGTTTTTTCATATTTCCTATTCTCTCAGGAAGAGCTGTCAACTGGTTATGATTTGCCTTCAAATATTGTAAATTTTTCAATCGGGTAATAGAGGTAGGAAGAGAGGTTAAATTATTATGAAAAAGATTCAACTCATTTAACATAGACAGATTTCCTGTTTCTTTAGGCAGTGCAGTCAATTCATTTCCCTGCAGACTCAACTTTGTCAATTTGGATAAGTTACCGATTTGCGGAGGAATTTTCACCAATCCAAGGCGAGTGAGTGAGAGCTGTCTTAAACGGTTATTTTTCCAGAATTGTTTCCCAACTTCGAGGGGTGTCTTGCCTTTAAGGGATGGATTTTCTTTTATGAGTACTTCCAAAACAGATAGATCTGATTTACTAAAACAGATGGACTTATCCAGCACCACCAGGTTAGGATACGATTTGGTTTCTTCTACGTATCCGGCACCGCATTGAGAGCAGTTCTGCGGCATATAGGCAGGTGAACCCGTTTCAATATATTCATAATTAAACCCTGCAAAGCTATTCACGCATTCAGGAATGTTTTCACAAATGAAATTATTCCCTGCCACAAAACTGTTAAAATAAATATTCAACTGCAACAGACACATTGTCTCCGGTAAATAGGTAATTTTATTATGGGATACATCCAAATATTCTAGCCTTTTCAGAGTACCCATGGTTTCAGGAAGTGTAAAGAGTTGATTATGTGCAAAATGCAGCCGTTGAAGGTTTTCCAGCTTTCCGATGCTCTCTGGTAATACTTCAATTTGGTTGTGATTGCAATGGAGTTCTTTCAATTGAGTCAATCGCCATAAACTTTGAGGAATCTCTGTAATTTGATTATGATCTATTGAGAATCCTTCTAATGATTTCATATTCCCCCATTCTTCAGGAATGGCTTTAATATTATTATTATTCAGGGATAATACTTCAATGGCTGAAAGGTTCCCGATGGAGTGAGGAAGGGTAGTTAATTGGCTGTCATCCAGATAAAGGTACAACAACCGTTTGTTTTTCCATTTCTGTTTGCCAACATCCAATGGCTTCAATTCAGTAAGGGAGCTGTTTTCCTCAATAAGATCCTGGAGAAATGCCAAATCATCCTGATTGAAGCATCTGCTGCTGTCCAACAGGGTCACGGTAGCAGAATTGTAGGGCAGTTTTAAAGAGCCATCCTCACAGCAAAGGGTACCGTCACCTCCACACAGTCCGCAGCGGTCATATTCAGCTTTTCCGCCCCAGATACCCAGACAATCCTGTTTGCAGTCATTCTTAATATTGCCGTCGCACACATTGCAGTTATCAATCTTTGCTGTGCCACCCCAGACCCCGTTGCAGTCTGCAACGCAGTCGTTATCAGGATTATCATCACATTTACCACATTTGTCTTTTACGCCCATTCCTCCCCAAACTAGATTGCAATCCTGAATACAGTCATTATCAGGATTATTATCACAGTTTCCGCAGTTATCTAAAATTGCATCTCCACCCCAGATACCATGACAGTCCTGCAGACAGTCGTTATCAGGGTTATTGTCACAGCGGTTGCAGTTATCCAACCTGGCATGTCCTCCCCAGATACCATTGCAATCTCTCTCACAGGGAGATTTCCCCGTATCTCCGCCGGAACAGGTATTGCATTCATCTAAGAGAGCAGTGCCATTGCAAACACCATTGCAGTCAACTTCAAACAGGCATTCACCCTCACAGTTATGAAAGTCCTTAGGACCGCTACCACCACAGACACCACATTCATCATTCTCCAGCGTACCACATAGAGTACCAGCACAGTCCACTTCATTGGATTCACAGTAAATATATTCATCCAGATCAGAACAGTCTTCAATCCAGAATTCACTGTAATCAGGGCAGACCATATCTTTCATGAAACGGCTGCCTAATCCGTCTCCGTCATGGTCGTAGCAGCGTTCCACCTTTCCGGGACCTCCACAGATGCCGCATTCATCCAATGCCCAAACCTGAACATTTTCATCATCACAATCTTTGCAGTCAATAGTTAAGCCTTCTGGTACATCATCTGCACAATGCTGGAAATTAACCTCACAATTACCTTCTCCGTCCCCATCATCATCCATATAATAGGTGATGAGTCCGGGACCGCCACAAACACCGCAGACATCCGGTTTTGCATCTCCGCCAAACACACCATTGCAATCTACAGGACAGGGATGTTTCCCTGTATTCCCTTCTACGCAGATGGTACAGTTATCTATATAGGCAGTTCCACCAAAGTCACCGTTACAGTCTGCAACGCATGGAGAAATTCCTGTACTTCCTCCTGCACAAAATTCACAATCATCGATTTTTGCACTGCCTCCCCATTCATCATTGCAGTCCATTTCACAGGGGTTGTTATCTGTATTCCCTTCCACACAGGTGCTACATTCATCTAGGTACGCTGTTCCGCCAAAGTCACCATTACAGTCAGATTTACAGGGGGTAAGTCCGGTATTCCCTCCGGTACAGGTTTCGCATTGATCCAGGGAAGCCAAACCACCCCAATCACCATTGCAATCCTGCTGACAGGGAGATTTACCTGTGTTTCCACCGCTACATTCACCGCATTCATCCAAAACTGCAGTTCCACCCCATTCGTCATTACAATCCAGAACACAAGATTCTTTACCTGTATTCCCTTGTGTACATTCTCCGCATTTATCCACGATAGCTCCACCTCCACATTCGTTATTGCAGTCAGGTTCAATGGTTTTAGCATCTAAAGGACTACAATCCATTAAATCTAATACACCGTCACCATCATCATCATTGTCACAGGCATCGCCAATACCATCCTCATCATGGTCCAACTGATCCGGGTTCTTCACAATGGGGCAGTTATCGTTTACAGAGACATCATCGCCGTCATTCATATCATAGTAATTTTTCAAATGTTTCGAAAAGCGTAAAACCATTTTGGAAGGACAGGCAGAATTGTCTCCCAGATGTCTGATGCAGTCCTTTTTATTTTTAGACATCCAGCCACCGCCGTTAAAAAAGTTCATTGTAACGGTTTCATCAAACAGTTTTTCACCTTCTTCATAGACAATGGCATTTACCTGATGAATACGTACTAAATTTCTACCCTTCAAACGAAACACTACATCCCCGTAGGGGTCAAAACTATTGGTACATAATTCAGCTGATTCTCTTTCAATAATACCATGGCTTTTAGGGATGAGAGATTGTTCCAGTTCATCCGTCAGGTCTTCCTTAAACAGCTCTTTGCCAGACTCTGTATCTACAATATAGATTTTATGTCGCTTTACCACATATTCCACTTCTCTGCCTGCAGCCTGAAACTCGTGGAAAAGTTTATCTATACTACTAAAAAAATCTTTACCGGTGAGGGTAATGGATACGGTGTCAAATTCGGTAGTTTCATTCCAGCGGATTTGCTCTAAAGATTTAAATTTAAATTTCACCTCTCCCCATAAGGCATGAAGAGTGTTGATAGTTCCATTATGTTTCCCGTCCCAGGAATTATAGTTGCACCGTGGAGATTTCTCTTCTGTTCCGTCCTTTGTTTCATCACAATCGTTTAGTTTATCGGCTAATTTCACGGCCAGTTCAATATGATATTGTTTAGCTGTGCCCCCCCATTCATCATTACAATCCTGCACACAGGCGATATTTCCTGTATTTCCTTCAACGCAGATATTACAGTTATCAAGATAGGCAGTACCACCCCAGTCCTTATTACAATCCTGTACGCAGTCATTTTCTGCGTCATCATCGCAATCGCCGCATTCATCTTCATAGGCAGTACCTCCCCAGTCACCATTACAGTCCATGACACAGGGCTCAACTCCCGTTGATCCACCGCTACAGATTTCACAGCGATCTAAAGTTGCAGTTCCACCCCATTCACTGTTACAGTCTTGAACACAATCATTATGGTGATTATCATCACAGGTTTCACAGTTATCTTCAACAGCTTCACCACCCCAATCACCATTGCAATCCTGCACACAGGCAGATTCGCCGGTGTTTCCCCCAACACAAATTTTACAGTGATCAAGAATTGCCATACCACCCCAGTCACCATTACAATCCTGTGCACAGGCATCTTTTCCGGTATTTCCTCCGGTACAAAGGCTGCATTTATCTAATTCAGCCGAGCCGCCCCAGTCGCCATTGCAGTCCTGTACGCAGTTGTTGTCAGGATCGCTGTCGCAATTACCACATTTATCTTCCACTGCTTTGCCACCCCAATCTCCATTACAGTCCTGTACACAGGGGGAAATACCGGTTTCGCCACCACTGCAGTTACCACAATTATCTATTTCAGCTGTTCCTCCCCAACTGCCATTACAATCCTGAACACAGTCGTTTTCGTTGTCATCATCACAGATTCTGCATTTATCCTGCGTTGCTTTCCCTCCCCAGGTTCCTGCACAATCTTGAATGCAGGGAGATATCTCACTATTCCCGCCTGTACAATTATCACAATTATCCATTTTAGCAGAGCCGCCCCAGTCACCATTGCAATCTTGAATGCAGGGGACAATTCCCGTATTGCCGCCAGAACAGATTCCGCATTGATCCATTTCCGCAGAACCGTCCCAGTCTCCATTACAATCCTGAACACAGGGGGAAACGCCGGTATTGCCACCACAGCAGGTACCGCAATTATCAATGAATGCCTCACCTCCCCAGTCATTATTGCAATCTATGGGGCAGGGGAACTTTTCTGTATTTCCTTCTACGCAGTCCTCACATTTATCAAGGTAGGCATCTCCTCCCCAATCGCCGTTACAGTCCTGCACACAATCGTTTGAGGGATCATCATCACAAACATTGCAGTTATCAAATTTAGCTGATCCGCCCCAGACACCCAGACAGTCTTTCTCACAGGATGAAATCTCTGTATCACCACCACTGCAGACACCACAGCTGTCAATGGCTGCAAAGCCACCCCAATCCATATTGCAGTCCTGCGAACAGTCATTGGAGGGATCACTATCACAGTTTCTGCATTTGTCTTCGTATGCAGTACCACCCCAGGTGCCGGCACAGTCTTTTTTACAGGCTTCAACCATGGTATTTCCGGCGCTGCAGATTCCACAGTTATCAAGATAGGCAGTACCACCCCAATCTCTATTACAGTCCTGAATACAATCATTGGTAGGATCAGCATCACAAATACCGCAATTATCCATGACGGCTAAACCGCCCCATTCATTAAGACAGTCCTGAACACAGGGCTGGCTGTCGGTATTTCCTTCAACGCAGTTTCTGCATTTGTCTTCGTAAGCAGAGCCGCCCCAGTCCCCGTGACAATCCTGAATACAGGGTTGAACCCCTGTATTACCGCCACTGCAATTTCCACAGTTATCCACTTCTGCATTACCTCCCCAATCTCCGTGGCAATCTTTTACACAGGCAGCTTTACCTGTTGAGCCGGAGACACAATTATCACAGTTATCTACAAAGGCTTCTCCGCCCCATTCTCCTGCACAATCTTGAGTACAGTCAACTTTACCGGTATTCCCCCGGACGCAGTTTCGACAGTTATCTAATATTGCAGAGCCTCCCCAATCGCCGTTACAGTCCTGGAGACAAGCAATTTTTCCAGTTGTCCCTTCTACACATTCATTGCAATTATCCACAAAGGCTTCTCCACCCCATTTACCGGTACAATCTTGTACGCAGTCATTAGTAGTATCATCATCACAAATACCGCAATGATCAATTTCTGCTTTGCCTCCCCAATCTCCCTTACAGTCTTGGAGGCAAGCATTCTTTCCGGTTGTCCCTTCTACACATTCATTACAATTATCAATATGAGCAGTACCCCCCCAATCACCGTTGCAGTCCTGGATACAGGGGAGTTTGGCTGTACTGCCATTCACACATTCTCCGCAATTATCTATGACTGCAGAGCCACCGCATTCCTGATTGCAGTCAAAATCTGTGATACAGTTACCATCACAATCGTGGTATTGCTTTGCATAATTGCAGAGATTATTATTCCAGGTTGCAGAAGAATCATAGTTACAGGCGGTGGTATCCAGACAGCCCTGAATGGACTTATTGATAAACAGGAAAAAGGTGGAACCATTGTATTGAGATAACAACAGTTCAGGGTCACCATCACCGTCTAAATCCCCTGTTGCATAGGCGGAAATTCCTGAATATCCTTCAGCTATGGGATAGGAAAGAAGGGTTCCCTTACTATTTTCAAGATATAAAATACGATCTTCACTTAGGAAGGGGAACACATCCAAATCTCTGTCCCCATCTATATCAAATGCGGTGAGGAAATATTCTGAAAGAGCAGGAGTATTTAAAAATGATTCAGTAAAAGAACCATGCCCGTTATTTTTAAACACAAGGAGGGAAGAGTGCATATCTTTTGCAGACAGTATATCCAAGTCACCGTCTGAATCAACATCTCTTGTAATGACCACCCCTGATCCATCAGCATGTTTAGAGATGCTATGTGTTTTAAACTTTGAATTTCCTGTATTTTCATGCCAATGGATTTGGTGATTATTTTCACTAAATGACACAATATCAATATCAGTGTCATCGTCCATATCTCCAGCATGAACTGACCAGGGACCATCAATTCCTGAAATGAGTAATTGAGGCTTGAATTTTCCGGAGCCGTTATTTTTATAATAGGTTATGGCATCAGCAAAATTGGATGCTGTGATAAAATCGGTGACCCCATCTTTATTTAGATCAAGAGGAAAAAGGGCAACAATACCAGACGCATTTGAAGATATGGTACGGGTTTCAAATTTTAGATTTCCTCTGTTTTCAAACCAGAGAAGAGAGCGGGTTTCCATGGAGACGGCAAGGATATCATTTTTACCATCCCTGTTTAAATCAGAAATATGGAGGGATAGTACGCCTTTTTCCCCAATTTCTAATGGGTAGGGTTGGAATTCAATTTGATTGAATCCAAAGGAAGCAAAAAATATGGCAAGCAGTAAATTCAAATTTCCATAGAGATTATTCTACAGAATTTACTGCAATATTGAATTATCGAAAAAGGTGAAGATGGAGTAAAAACAGTTCCATTTATCTGAAGGTTATTCCAAATCCCGCATTTAGTGCATTACTGGTACCCATGTTGTAATCCAAATAGGCATCAATAAAGAGTACTCTTATCCTCGCGCCAATGAGCTTTCTGAATTTATTATCTCCTGGAAAGGAAAGT
>JASLLI010000053.1 GCA_030747125.1 Fidelibacterota bacterium
CTCTAACCAACTGAGCTATACCGGAAAAATCAATTCAAATACAGCTAGAAAATTTACTGTAATTTGAAAAATGTGAAATACTATTATTTTCCGTTTTTTGAAAAAGCTTCCGCTAACTGTTTGCGGGTTTCTTTAAGCCCGTCAACCATAACTTTGGTATGTCCCATAACTGGCATGAAATTGGTGTCTCCTATCCAGCGGGGAACAATATGCAGATGCATATGCTCTTTAATTCCCGCACCGGCAACCTCTCCAAAATTAGCGCCGAAATTAAAACCATCAGCATTTAAACTGGAGCGAAGTACTTCCATTGCCTTCGTCGTCAGAGTCATCATCTCTACCTGTGTATCTGTATTCAATGCATCAAAATGTTCTTCATGATCATAGGGCGATACCATTAAATGTCCATTGTTATATGGATAAAGATTCATCAAAATATAAGCGTTCTCACCTCGGTGAACCACCAGATTTTCTTCATCCTTTCCTAAATGGGATTTGTCACAAAAAATACAGGGGCCAAACTCATTTCTGGCAGACCGGATATAACCCATCCGCCAGGGTGCCCACAAATATTTAAGATTCTTACTCACCAGCAGCCCGTGAAGTTTCCCAGGCAGAAATCACCTTATCTGCTTCATTATGAGGCATGTCTTCATAATGAGAAAATTCCTGTGTGAATATACCTCTGCCGCTGGACATTGCCTTTAAGGCAGTGGCATAATCATGCAGACAAGCAAGGGGAAGTTCCGCATTGATAATCTGATAATGACCATCTGCATCCATACCCTGTACTCTACCACGGCGAGAAGAAATATCACCCATCACATCTCCCATATAGATATCGGGTACCTTTACCTGAATTTTGTAAATGGGTTCCAGGAGTTTGGGGCTGGCATCTTTTATCGCATCTGAAAATGCATGTCTTCCTGCAATTTGAAAGGCCATATCATTAGAATCTACGGGATGCATCTTACCATCATAAAAATCAATTTTCACATCCACTACTTTACAGCCTGCAATCACACCCTGATCACAGATATGGTTTACACCTTTTTCTACGGATGGTACGAATCCACGGTCAACATTCTGCCCAACAAGGCTGTTGCTGAAATCAATTCCGTTGCCTCTTCCGTTGGGTTCAATCCGCATCCAGACTTCAGCAAACTGACCAGCGCCACCAGACTGTTTTTTGTGGCGGTATTTAGCTCCAGCACTGCCTGTAATAGTTTCTCTGTATGGTACTTTTGGAATTTCTGTCTCCAGCTCAACCTTAAAGCGTTGGGTGATTCTTTTCAGAGCAATATCCAAATGTAGTTCGCCCTGACCGGAAATTATGGTTTGTTTCAACTCAGGGTCAACTTTGTAGGAAAAAGTGGGGTCTTCTTCATGAATGACAGAAAGCCCGGTAGCAACTTTTTCTTCATCCCCTTTGGCTTTAGGGTGTACTGCCTTATTTGAATTGGGTGAAGGGAAAGTAATTCCCGGTAGTTGGATGGGGTTCTTGGAGTCAGAAAGAGTGTCACCAGTATGTGTATTTTTCAATTTGAGAGCCGCTCCTATATCTCCAGCTATGAGTTGGGCTGCATCCTTCCGGTTTTTTCCATTCATAAAATAAATCTGGCGCATTTTTTCAGAATTATTCCTGCTGGTATTTGCCAGGTCATCTCCTGCATTCACTTTTCCTGAATACACTCTGAAGAAGGACATTTCACCAATATGTTCTTCAGAAATGGTTTTAAATACCAGGGCAGCCAAAGGATCCTCAATGGACGGACCATGACTGATTTCTTCACTGGTACCCGGTTTGGTACCTTCTACCTTTTCAAAGTCTCCTGCACAAGGGGCATAGCGTGCCAGGATATCCATCATGCGTTTAACCCCAATATTGGTCTCTCCTGAAACACAGAATACAGGTATAAGCCCATGAGACATGAGAGCCTGGTGCAGTCCGCTGCGCAATTCGTCTTCGCTAAGTTCACCTTTCTCGAAAAACAGCTCCATCAAATTTTCATCAGACTCGGCAATAAGTTCTATGAGCTCGTTATGCAGGTCATCCAGCTGTTGTGTCCATTCGCCTTCCGGTTCACCTTCACTATAGTCTCCGCTTCCATCTGTCTTGAAGCTGAAGGTTTCTTTTCTGAGCACATCAGCAACCTTGCTAAAACCGGGTCCCTGATCAATTGGCAGGGTAAAGGGAAATACAGTGCGTCCGTACCGCTCCTTCAAGGTGGAAAGTACAGATTCAAAATCTGCCTGATCCTTATCCACCATATTTACAATGAACAATTTTGGAATGCGGAAGTCTTTTTCTGCGTATTCCCAGCTTAGTTCTGTTCCGATGTCAATACCATCTGTTGCACTGACAACTATGGCTGCAAAATCAGCAACACGCATACCGGATTTTACTTCACCATGGAAATCCAAATAGCCTGGTGTATCAAGGATATTAAATTTCTTTTCTTCCCATTCTAAACTCAACAGGGAGAGGGAAATGGAATGCTGATTGGAAATCTCATATTCGCGGTAGTCCGACACAGTGGTACCGGAATCTATGGAACCCATTTTATGGATAGCACCGCTATTATAAACCATGGCTTCTGCAAGGGTAGTTTTGCCAACCGAGGCATGGCCCGCAAGGGCGATGTTAATAATATTTTTAGTTGAATAGTCCTTCAATTTGGTCCTCCTTAAAATTAAAATCCGACAATTCAGCCGGATTAATTTGTGATTATTTTACTGTAATACAAAGTTATTTAGAATCTGCCAATTTATCCGGATAAAGCCTGAATTTTCACTTAGCATTTGACTTGCTTATAAAAAACGGGGGCATAAGCTATAAGTTTTCCAATTTATCAATCAACACTAATCTCTGATTGAAATTTTCCTTCACCTTGTTCTGCTTCTATGAGATCTCTGATCACAGGTTTTAAAAACAGACCAGTAATTTCAAGCCGGGAAAACGCTGCTGCCAGAGCTTTATTTCGTTGTTCTAAGGGCTTTAATTTATTGACCACAATAATATCTTCCTTTTCCAGAAGGCAGTATCCCCCCTGAAAATTTCCCTTTTCCTGGATGATTCGGATTCCAAGGTCTTCCGCTAATTTTTCAAATTCCTGAAAGACTTTTGCCGGTTTCACAGATATTCATGCTTGTTTAGGGTTTTCAACATATGTACCACATCTTTGACAGATTCTGCCTTTTCAAGTGGAACTACAAGGGTGGCATCATCCAGATTCACTATTGCCATGTCATTTACACCAACCACCGCAGTCAGCCGGTTTGGACTGAATACCAAGTTGTTTTCAGACTGTACTGAAATTACATCACCATCGTAATAGTTTTCCTTTTTCTCATTGGTTAGTACCTGAAAGAGGGATTTCCAGGATCCCAGGTCGTTCCATTGGAATTCTGCTTTAATGGTATAGACATTTTTTGCTTTTTCCAGAATGCCGTAGTCAATACTCTCTGCCTGAACCAATTCCCATTCTCTGTCTAACACGGTATCATATTGTGTAGTGTCCAGAGCATCATAAATGGCATCCAGAGAATCATGTAATTCACACATGAAAGTTTTCATTTCAAGTAGAATAATTTCTGCTTTCCACACAAACATTCCTGCATTCCAGAGAAACTCTCCGCTGGAAAGAAAGTTTTCGGCGGTTGTCCGCTCAGGCTTTTCTGCAAAGGTCTTGACTTTATACACCCCTTCTACATCAGTCTTTTTTCCAGTGTCATATTGAATATATCCATATCCCGTGGCAGGGTAAGTGGGATTAATTCCAATGGTAATAAGTGTGGATTTCTTTTCAACCATTTCCTTCGCTTTGCAGATAACGGACTCAAAATTCTCGTCTCCCACAATTAAATGATCGGCGGGATACACACCCATAACTGCATCTGAATCTCTTTTGAATATATGCAGGGCAGCCAGTCCTATGGCGGGAGCCGTGTTTTTACCACTGGGTTCAATGATGAAATTTTCCTGGGGTATCTCCGGGATATCTTTATGGATAAGGGCAGAAAGTTCCCGGGACGCTACCACCAGAATTTTTTCCGGGGCAGAGAGTTTTCGCAGGCGGTCATAAGTGAGACGAATCATCGTCTCCTCACCTGTAATTTTCAATAATTGTTTGGGAGTATCCTTTCTGCTTTTTGGCCAAAACCGGGAACCAGATCCTCCTGCTAAAATGACATGATACATTAAATTAATCTCCTATAAGGGCTGCAAATTTACTCTATTTTCAGATTAATTCCTTCAACATCCCAGCGTGCCCGTACATCTACAGTGTCAGGATATTCAGTGAATTTTGCTGCTCTTTTATAAGGACTCCACAGACCGGAAAAATACACAGTGGAATCTAACTCATGTAAATCTTCAAATGCCCAAATTTTGTAATGTCCTGCAGGGATATTGTGTAAAGCATATTTTCCCTTTTCACTTTCGGAAAAATAGGAGGTCTGCTTTTCAAGATGCAGAGCTTCTACCATTATGGGGTGTTCATCTGCATAGTCTATATTCCCTAAAATATTACCGCCCACTATGGGTTCAGGTTTAGGAGGATAAAATACTGAAACCGTTTTAATGGAGTCTTTAAATTGATTTCCCGCCCAGTCAACAATATGAGCTCCTGTTAATTGTAATTTGGTAATGGTATCTGCAAGATTAGGAAAAATGATGGTAGTTTCATTCAGCTGCTTAAACTGGAGTGGTTCTTGTAGTGTATCAACCGGGGTGGTAACCGCTGAAGGAGAAAGGTGTACAGGCTCATTAAACACTATTTGAAACAGATCATCCTCAAAAACAGAAGTAACAAAGGCAGGGGGAAGGGTATCTAAAACTGAAGGTAGAATGAAGGAATATTCCGGCAGGGAATAGTGTTCTAATCGGTTTGATTTACCTAATTGAATCGTAACAGAATCCTCCGGCGAAAGAAGAGAGTCCACAATAAATAACTCTTCAGAATTATCATTCATCAGTAATTTCACGCTGTACTGGCTCACCATTTCAATGGAGGTGATTTTCAATTTTTCCACCGGATCTGAGTAATAAAGTTGAATGGAATCAGAAGGATTATTTGAATGCAAATGAATATACTCTACAGAATTAAGGGCATATTTTTTTGTCTGCATTTGTTTTTCAACGATTGATATACCTCCTTCAATTGCAGCAACGATATACCTGCCATAGTGGATGTTTCTAAAATGGAAATTTCCCTCTTTATTCACTTCAATTTTTTGATAGACCCTGCTGCTGTCTGTAATGGGCCAGACAAATAGCCCCGTTTCCACCAGATTTTCTTTATCGTAATTTTTCAAACTCCCCCAAATCTCTCCTTCCGGTATAGTGTCTCCCGTACTTAGTATCACTTCCACTGGTGCAGCCATCATATTATTTTGGTAATCTCTGATTTTTCTGGATAAAGTGAATCTGATGACATTGTCAGGCGGCCATTGGTCTGTTGGAGAAATATATATTTTCCTTCCCCGTACCTTTATGTGATATTCTTCCTCTTCTAAAGTTGTAGTTACGGAAGATGGTACTGAAACTGGGTCTAACATTTCATTGAAAACAAGGCTGATTTTTTGATCGCCGGGAATATGTATGGTACCGCTTTTCGGCATCATGGAGATAACAGCCGGCCCGTCAGAATCAGGTGGTCCACCAGAAGCGGGACCCTGGGCAGCACAGCCAAACAGAATGGGTATTATCCAAAGATAGGTACGATTTAGAAACTTCATCAGAGGTGAAAATTTACGGTGTTACTTTTGTTCTTCAGGAGGGTTAATGTAGAAGGGAATTTCACCCAAATATTTACATTCATATTGTTCAATACCCATTTTTATCACTTTCACTTCCAATCCTTTTTTTACTGCTTCAAAAAGAGCAAAACCAAATTTGGGGTCTCTTTCCCATTGGGGTTGGAAGGAATCTGCATCCGGTCTCTGAACTACAAATAATACCATAGTTTTCAGACCTTTTTCCGCCATTTCCCCCAAATGAGTTACATGTCTTCTGCCTCTCTCTGTGACGGCATCAGGAAATTTTGCTATACCCTCTTCAACTAAGGTAACCGATTTTACTTCCAAAAAGAGATTATCCCCCTTGTTTCGCAGATGAAAGTCAAATCTGGAGTTATCCACCGTTACTTCTCTTCTCACAAGTGTGTGGTTTTTAAGATAAGCCAATTTTTTGGTATGTATCAAATACTCTACAAAGCGGTTTGGCAGCCAGGTATTTATGGAAATCAATACATTGTCAGAATAGACTGCCTGAGTAGAATATTTTGTTTTCCGATGGTCTCCTGATTCTGCTTTTAAAAGTAATTTGCTGCCGGGAATTAATAGTTCACGAAGTCTCCCCGGGTCAGGTAAATGAGATTCTACAATTTTTCCCTTAAGCCTTGCCCGGGTTAAAAATCGGTTGGGTCTGTCAATAAATGTTGCTTCAATAAAATTAAAATCTATCTTCATTTCCGTCTTTTTTTTGAATAGAAAGGCATTAATTTTACTATCAGTATGAAAAGTTTCTCTAATCATTTTCTTATTTCTATGCCACATATGAATGATCCGGTTTTTGAGAAAAGTCTGATATATATGTGTGAGCATAATAAAGATGGCTCTATGGGCTTAATCATTAATAAACCTATGATTTCGGAAAACGCTGCAGAAATTATTCAGCAAACGGGACTTGACCATTTAAAGCCTCAGCCGGATATTTACTTTGGAGGTCCGGTAAATTTAGAAGTTGGCTTGTTTTTACATGATAAGGAATACAATACTGAAGGAACCATTAAAGTTTCGAAATCTGTTTCCCTTACTACAAATAAAAAAATTGTTGCAGATCTAAAGATTGGGAAAGGACCCCAGGAATACCGATTTTCATTTGGATATGCAGGTTGGAGCAAAGGACAATTAGAACGGGAAATTGAAAATGGTGATTGGCTGCTCATGCCTGCCAACGATGATTTTATATTCACTATCCCCAATACGGATAAATGGAAAAAAGCTGCATCCCAATTCGGAATTGATATTCTTGATTTGGGTGGATCTGCCGGCTTGGCATAATCCGGTTTTAAAATTCGATGCCTGCATTCATTTCAATTCCGGAGACAGATGAAGACCTCCTGAATGAATGCGTAATTGAAACCTTTAGAGCTTCCGGGAAAGGGGGGCAGCATGTGAACAAAACAGAATCTGCCGTTCGCTTAACCCACCAGCCGACCGGAATTGTTGTTTCCTGTCAGGATGACCGCAGTCAATTCAGGAACAAACAAAAATGTATAAAAGAACTCAGAAAGCGTTTAAAAGCACTGAATTATACACCACCCAAACGGATTCCCACCCGAAAACCCAGAGCAGCTAAAGAAAAAATACTGAAGGATAAAAAACATCAATCCCAAAAAAAACAGTTGCGCAAGCCGCCAACACCTGATTCCTGATGCTGAAGTCCTTTCAGATTTTAGGCTGTTCAGGAGGTGTGCCAACACAGGACAGGGGCGTTTCCTCTCTTATCATTTCAACTGCAGATTTTGATATTATGATAGACTGTGGCGAAGGAACTTACCTCAACTGGCAGAGGCAGGGCTGCAAATGGAAACATCTCCACTATATTTTTATAACCCACCTCCATCCTGACCATTGCGGTGGATTAATACCCCTTCTCTTTTATCGCAAACTCTATGGCATCACAAATCCTCTCACTTTGGTTGGGCCCCCTGATTTGGAATCTTTTGTTTTACAAGGGTTCCGGCTATTTAATACCAGTATCAAACAAGAAATTCGATGGATAAATATTGAAGAAACTCCCAGAGGAAATTTGAAATCGGGAATTGCATTTCAGGCAGAGGAGATGGTGCATAAAATTCCCTGCTGGGGGTATAGAATTTCTGATTCAGAAAAGAATATAGTTTTTGTAACGGATACCCTTCCCAATGAAAATGCAGTCAAACTTGCTGAAAATGCAGATGTACTCATTCATGAAGCTACTTTCACACATGATAACAGAGTAAAAGCCAGGGAGCATTATCATTCCACCCAATTACAGGCAATGGAGATAGCGGACAAAGCAAAGGTGCAACGGCTCATTTTGACTCATTTCAGTCAACGAATTAAAGATTCTGAATTAAATGAGTGGCAGTGGAATGGACAACCCTGTGTGGTGTTTAACAAAAGGCAGATTCTATGACAATTGAAAGTCACGGTGGGAATAAGGTAGCTGAAATTCTCAGCCAATTTTCTACAACGCATATTTTCACCCTCTGCGGGGGACATATTTCCCCCATTTTAACCGGCTGTAATCAAATGGGAATTAAAGTTGTGGATGTACGCCATGAAGCTACCGCCGTTTTTGCAGCTGATGCATTGGCTCGCATGACAGGCAGAGTGGGCGTGGCAGCCGTTACTGCAGGTCCCGGATTGACTAATACCATTACTGCCATTAAAAATGCACAAATGGCTCAGGTGCCCGTTTTGATTATTGGTGGCGCCACTGCAACGGTATTGAAAAATCGGGGCAGCCTGCAGGATATTGATCATTTGGCGTTGGTAAAATCCATCACAAAATATAGCCAGACAATTAAAAGGGTTAGAGACCTCCAGCCTATTTTGCAGAAAGCAGTTCACCGGGCGAATACCGGTACACCGGGACCAGTATTTGTGGAGATACCTGTGGATATTTTATATCCTGAATCCATTGTGCGGGAGTGGTATGGATTAAAATCCGGTTCGGGTAAAATGCCCTGGTGGATGTCAACCTATCTAAACTGGAATGTGGATCGAATTTTCAAAAGTAAGGACAAAAAAGACCAGTATGTTACTGATGTAAAGAAATCAAAAATTTCCTCTCTACAGCTAACCCGGTTCAGAGAATTGATGCAATCTTCAGAAAAGCCAATATTACTCATTGGCAGTCAGACTATGCAAGGAATGGAAAACGAAAAAGCCCTTGTGGAATCAATCCGAAGACTCAATCTTCCAACCTATGTATCAGGTATGGCAAGGGGATTACTTTCAGAATCTTCTCTGCCAATTTATCGCCACGAAAGAAAGTCAATCCTGAAAGAGGCAGATGTGGTTATTTTAGCAGGTGTACCCAATGATTTCCGGTTGGACTACGGCAGACATATAAACAGGAAAGCGAAACTCATTTCAATAAACCTCAACCGTACAGATTTATATTTGAACCGCAAACCGATTCTTGCCTTGCAACACCATCCTGCTGAGTTTTTAGTAAAAGTATCAGATTCTGTTCAGCATATAAATCGGGATACCTGGCATCATCACATTCAGGAAAGGAATACCAAAAAAGAAAATACGATCAATGAACAAGCCTCAACGAATGTTGGAAAGGTGAATCCCATGAGGTTCTTTTCTCTGCTCAATGGGTTTCTCAATGATGGAGATATTATAGTGGCAGATGGCGGAGATTTTGTGGCTACAGCATCCTATATACTTAAGCCAAAGTCAATGAGAGGTTGGCTGGATCCCGGTGTTTTTGGAACATTGGGTGTGGGAGCAGGATTTATACTTGGAGCTCAACTGTCCTCTCCGGATGCAGTGGTATGGGCAATATATGGCGATGGCGCATTCGGATACAGTCTGATTGAGTTTGACAGCTTTGTGCGTCATAAAATTCCTGTCATTGCCATAATCGGGAATAATGCCGGCTGGGTCCAAATCGCACGGGACCAAAAAGAATTTCTGAAGGATGCAGTCAGTACGGAATTAGCCCCCTCAAATTATCATGATGCTGTGGAAGCATTAGGTGGAAAGGGGTTTATCATTAATGAAGAATCAGAAATAGAAATCGTATTGGAAAAAGCAAAAACAGCAGCAATGAAGGGCTTTGCTGTGGCAGTCAATGTTATGATCAAAGATACTGACTTCCGTCAAGGCTCAATTTCCATGTGAATCTATGAAAAATCTGCAATGCTGATTAAATCAATCCTGCTGATATGTATTTCTGTCTGCTGCCTCACGGGAGAAGAAGGCTTGAAATATCCCCATGGCTGGGCAGAACTTCAAAGTGATACAGGCTGGGAAGTGGTTTCTGAAAATGAAAAAGTAAAAGTGTACGCAAAAACTCTTTCTGTATCCCCTTTAAATGCGTTTAAGGCTGAACTTAAAACCAGAGTTGATCGTGACAAATTGGTTGAAACTGCCTGGCTCGTGGAGGAGTCCACCACTATATTCCCTGATGCATTTATTTCTGAGGCAGGGGTTTTTCAGCATATCTCAGCTACCCGGTATCTTGCGTATCAGGTTATTGATATTCCCATTTTAGACCCAAGATTGTATCGGTTTAATTCCCATTTGCAGGATAGTACCATTCATTGGGTTGCTGCTGATTTCGAATTTGTTGAAGAAGAAAAGAAAGAGATGATTATACCAAATGTTAATTTTGGAAGTTGGGATATCGTTTCAGGTGGTGAAGAAAACACCGTCATTTACAGGGTATGTACCGATCCTGGCGGCTCCGTACCATCCTGGATTGTGGAAAAAGCCAATCAACGCTATCTTCCCCAAATGATGTTGGATTTAGAATCCTTCGCAGAGAAAAGATGATAGGAATTCCTGATAGATTATGAGTCGTACATTCCTTATTTGTGGAATAATTTTGGTACTCTTTTGTGGTATTGGACTTAGTGGGGATAATCCAATAATCGAAAAACAGATAAAAATACTCTCATGGAATATAAAAATGCTCCCGCCTCCTTATGGATGGTTCCTTAACTCAAATGAGCGTGCAGAAAATATTGCTGAATTCCTTTTAGATAAAGAAGGATATGATATCATTTTATTTCAAGAGGGATTCTCGAATAAAATTCGTTCTAAAATATACCAAAAACTTCACGCCATTTACCCCTATCAGATAGAACCGCATGACCAGACAGTATTTTTCAAAACGAATAGTGGATTATGGGCAATCAGCAGATTACCTCTCAAACTCATTGATGACATGACATTTTCAATGTTGAAGGGTTGGGATTGGATGTCATCGAAGGGTGCAAAATTATACTCTGTAGAAAAAGAGGGACAGAAGATGTATGTAATCAACACACACCTCCAGGCAGATTACGAAACCAAATTGAACCGGATTCGGAAAAATCAATATGAAGAGATACGACAGAAGTTGATTATTCCCAATGTCACTGATGAAACCCCGCTAATATTTTGTGGAGATTTGAACATATCAACACCCTCACATCTTCACCAATTATTGGAAAGGTTACATTTAGAAAATGGCCCCTTATCAGGAAAATTGCAGGTTTCCACATTGGGCCATCCACAACAGCTATTAGATTATATATTATTAAGGTCTGGTACTTTTAAGTTCAACAGGGTGAGTCGTCAACTACTTCACTTTCCCCCGGAAGATATTAGAAATCAAATGAACCATTCTGATCATTTTCCTCTGCAGGCAATTTTTATGTGGAAGGAATAGACTCTGGCGTAACTCTCTATAATCCCTGTAAATTTCACCCCTTGCCGCGATGGTGGAATTGGTAGACACGCTGGTCTTAGGAACCAGTGCTTTACGGCGTGGGGGTTCGAGCCCCTCTCGCGGCACACAGGGTCATTTCTCTAAGAGATAATGACCCTTTTTTATTTCATGGCTTTAAAGAAATAGGATATAAAGAAGATGCTTGGTTAGTTGATGGAAATTCTATTGGTGAAACAGTAATGACAATTTCTGTAAATACCTAAACCCACCTCTCCAATTCTTCCTTCCTAACCCAGTTAGCATATTTGACTCCCAAAAAAATAGTATACGGTAGGGTAC
>JASLLI010000054.1 GCA_030747125.1 Fidelibacterota bacterium
GTCTCAGAAGAAAGATTTGTAACGGAAAAGGAAGTTGAGGAAGGCGATTTCAGGCAAATCAAAAAATTGAAGGAAAAGAATTATTTCTTCAAAATGTCAAAGTATCAATCTGCTTTGGTTGAGCATATTGAAAGCCACCCTGATTTTATCAAACCGGAATCACGAAGAAATGAAGTACTGGGTTTTCTTCGAAAACCGCTGAACGATCTTTGTATTTCCCGCCCTAAATCACGATTGAATTGGGGCATCGAAATTCCCTTTGACAAAGACTATGTTACCTATGTGTGGTTTGATGCTCTGTTAAATTATATTACCGCTATTGGCTGGGGAAGCGAAAAGGAAAAATTCAAATATTATTGGCCTGCTAATTATCATCTCATTGGCAAAGACATCCTCACTACCCATGCTGTTTATTGGCCCACCATGCTCCTGGCAACGGGACTTCCACTGCCTAAAACCATTTTTGCCCATGGCTGGTGGATGAGTGATAAGAGTAAAATGAGTAAGTCCATTGGGAATGTAGTTGACCCTCTTGATCTCATTGATGCCTATGGCGTGGACTCTGTACGCTTCTTTCTCATGCGGGATATGGTGCTTGGGATGGATGCCAATTTTTCTACGGAAGCCTTTATTAAACGCTATAATGCAGACCTTGCCAATGACTACGGAAATCTGGTGAACCGGGTTACCATGCTCATCCACAAATATTTTGATGGGAAGATTCCAAAAGGCGGAAATTATGATGAATCAGATCTGAAGCTACTGGAGTTGGCAAAGACTAAACCCGGAGAAATAAAAAAAGAATTTTCCCAAATGAAAATTCATGATGCCCTGGAAAATACCATGTCTTTACTGCGGAAAATCAATGCCTACCTGGAAACCAAAACTCCCTGGAAAACCGTAAAAGAGGATAATTCTGGGGAAAGCTCTGCTGCTACCACTTTAGCAATTTCTGCAGATATCCTGCGGATTGGCTCACAACTGCTGCAACCCGTCATGCCTGAAAAAACTACTACCATTTTAACTATCTTAGGTGCTCAAAACCTGCCCCTGTCAGACACTTCTGTAGGAACACTCAAAGCAGGCACTATATTAGGAGAAGGGAAGTCTCCTTTTCCCCGCATTCAAACCTCATGACTCTCATTGATACCCATGCTCATATCTATTATGAGGATTATGCAGAAAACATTGATGACATTATCCAACGGGCGGAGGATCAGGGAGTAGAAAAAATTATTACGGTTGGAGTGGACCTGAAATCCTCTGAAGAATGTATACAGTTAGCAGAGCGCTTTAACATGGTATATGCTACCTGCGGTGTTCACCCCCACGAAGCTGATAAGGCTCCTAAAGGATTTCTCTACGAACTGGAAGATCTGTCAGCCCATCCAAAACTGGTGGCAATCGGTGAAATGGGGTTGGACTATCACTATAATTTCAGCGAACCCAAAGTACAAAACCGTGTGTACCTTGAACAGTTAGAAATGGCAAAAGCTCTTGCCCTGCCTGCAGTTGTGCATTGCCGGGAATCGGATAAAGATGTACTCAAAGGTATTCAGGAGTCTGGTAATGATTCAGGTGTAGTCCATTGTTTTGCCAGTGATCTGGAATTTGCACAGTCCATCATCGAAACGGGGTTCCATATTTCCTTTACAGGACTCATTACTTTTGTAAAGGAATTGGAAGAGGTGGTGCAGGAAATCCCCTTAGAGAAAATGATGGTAGAAACAGACTCTCCCTATCTTTCCCCTAAACCACATCGAGGGAAACAAAACGAACCCTCCCGGGTTATTCATGTGGCGGATAAAATTGCCGAATTGAGAGGGCTGGAAAGGGAAGAAGTAGCACAAATTACCACAGAAACTGCATTAGATCTATTTTCGAAACTTGGTGATTGCATACAAAGTTCCTGAATACCTGAGAAACTAAGTGATAGAGTCACAAAGCTCTAAAGTAATGAATGAGCAAAGTCATGAAATGCCAATGTGATTCATCATGCCATCCTTGTAGCTTATAGCAATTAGTTAACCACCCATCCAAAATGCGCAGCAATAAAAACCATCCTTTCCGTAAAAAATGGGGACAGAATTTTCTCCGGGATGATAATATTATCAACAAAATTATTACTTGTCTGCAAGTTGTAAATTCGGATACGGTTCTTGAAATCGGTCCTGGTGAGGGAGCATTGACCTATCCTCTTTCAAAAGAAGTTAAGGAGGTCCACGCCGTAGAAATTGATCCCCTCTTAGTTGAAGAATTATTACGGAAGAAACCGCAAAATATGGCTGTCCATCAAGCTGATTTTTTGGACTGGGATTTAAGTCACCTACCCTCTGGTTACAAGGTGATTGGCAATCTTCCTTATTATATCAGTTCACCAATTCTATTCAAGTTATTAGAGGATTTCAAATGGTCCCGCATGGTGCTCATGTTTCAAAAGGAAGTGGCTCAGCGCATAATATCTTCTCACGGTAATAAATCCTATGGGAGGCTTTCAGTCATGTGCCAGGCGTTTTGTAAGGTGAACCTGGAGTTTACCGTATCTAAACATGTATTTATTCCCAAACCTGAGATTGATTCTGCCGTAGTTTCTTTTTCTCCACTGAAAGAATTTCCCATTGATATTTCTCAATTTTCTGAATTTATTAAACTGTCTTTTTCTCAAAGGAGAAAATTGTTAAAAAATAATTTAGCTCCCTTGCAGGCAGAAGATAAACTTGAAAAATTCGCTCAATTGAGACCGGAGGAGATTCGTCCGGAGGAATTTATTGAATTGTACTCAAGAATATATATTGGTTAGCAATTGTATATTGTTGTAGCTTTGCAGGCTCTATTTCCACCTAATTTAAGAGGAGACACATGGCTCAAAAAACAACAGGAACCAAGAAGGCGAATTCCAAAACTGTAAAAAAGGCTGCACCAAAGACAGCTGCAAAAAAAGCTCCTGCAAAAAAAGCTCCTGCAAAGAAAGCCACAACTGCTAAAAAAACTACAGCTAAAAAGCCAGCAGTAAAGACTACAGCCAAAAAGTCTCCTGTAAAGAAAGTCGCAACTACAAAGAAAACTACAGCAGTTAAAAAATCCACCGTGAAAACAACACCTGCTCCAAAGAAAACGACGACAACCAAACCTGCTGCAAAACCAGTTTCCAAAAAAGCACCTGCAAAGAAACCCGCAGCAAAAAAAGCTTCTCCCGCACCTAAAGCAAAAGCCAAAACTAAGAAAGAAGTGGTACCCACCAAAATGGGTGAAGGATTGTTAGAGCCTGAAGAATCGCAGGATGTATTAACAGAAGAAGAAGAGCTCCTTTTAGCGGAAAAAGAAAAGCAGAGAGCCCAGCGGAAAAAGAAAATTGCCAAGCTGGAAAAGAAAATTAAGAAATTAGGCTCTGATGCCAACCGCTCCCTCAGTAAATATTTACAGGAAATCAGCCGCTTTGAACCCCTCTCTCCAGCCCGTGAAGTGGAATTAGCCATTGCCGTTAAACAAGGCAAAAGAAAGGCATTAAAAGAATTAACAGAAGCCAATCTCAGGTTTGTTGTCTCTGTTGCAAAGGACTATCAGGGCCAGGGGCTTCCCCTTACTGATCTGATTAACGAAGGAAATCTGGGACTTATAAAAGCTGCTGAACGCTTTGACGAAACCCGTGGATTTAAGTTTATTTCTTATGCTGTTTGGTGGATCAGACAGTCCATTTTGCAGGCATTGGCAGAGCATTCCAGAATTGTTCGCTTGCCTCTCAACCGGGTGGGCACCATATCCAAAATTAATAAAGCAGCAGAACGGTTGGAGCAGGAATTCGAAAGATCACCCAGGGCAGATGAACTTGCCCGTCAGTTGGAAATGAAACCAAATGAAGTGAATGATGCCCAACGGATTTCCCGCCGTCACCATTCATTAGATACGCCCTTTTCTGATGATGACAAAAACTGTCTTTTAGATGTGATCCCCGATAATGCCACTGAAGAGCCTGACCAGGAACTACAGATGGACTCTCTTCAGGAAGAAGTTGCAGCGGCTTTGGAAACACTGAAGGAACGGGAACGGGAAGTGATCAAAATGTATTTTGGCATCAGCCATTCTTACGCATTGACATTAAATGAAATCGGTGAAGAATTCGGACTGACGCGTGAACGGGTTCGACAGATCAAAGAGAAGGCAATTCGCCGTCTGCGTCACCGCTCACGAAGCAGAAAATTAAGACAATATTTAGGATAGATTGAAGGGAGGTAAGTACAGAGTTGGTTAGCATAAAAGTCAGAGAAGACGAACCATTTGAAAAAGCCCTGCGGCGCTTTAAGAAAAAATGGGAAAAAGCCGGCATCCTGCGAGATGTTCGTGCCAGATCCTATTATTTAAAACCAAGTGAAGCACGTAAAATTGCCAAACGCAGCAGACGCAGACGGGTGCCCTTCAGGCCCTCCTTTTTTTCACAGGCTTCTGAATAATCTTATCGAAAATCCGGACATTTTGTTCGGATTTTCTTTTTCCCCCTTTTTTATCCTGCTTCTTTAATCTGTAATTTTACCTATGGAATTAATTCGAGGAATTTCCGGTATTCGCGGCATTGCAGGGGAAACCTTCACTGCTGAAACCGTCTTACGCCATGTACAGGCGTTTGCTAAAATTCAAGACAATGGTAAACTATTACTTGCCAGAGATAGCCGTCAGCATGGCGCTGAGTTTATACAAACCGGTGAAATGGGTTTATCCGCATTAAACAGGGAAGTCCTCAACTATAATATCATTCCCACCCCCACTGCCCAATTCTTAGTTGAAAAAAATAACTTGGCAGGGGGAATTGTCATCACTGCCAGTCATAATCCAACGGAATGGAACGGCATGAAGTTTATTGATAAGGATGGCTGCTTTCTCAATGCAGAAAAGAACCGGAAGCTTTTCAATTTAGCTGATGAAGATGAACTTTCCATAATTGAACAAAGCACATCCAATTCAATTCCTAATGGACATCAATCCCATATTGACCATACTCTTAAGCTATCCTGCATTAATGCAGACTATATTCAACAACGGCAGTTCACAGTGGTGGTAGATGCTGTGAACGGTGCCGCCTCATATGCCTTACCGGAAATGCTGGAGGCTTTAGGCTGCAGAGTACACCGCCTTCACTGTATTCCTGACGGCACATTTCCCAGAGGAGCAGAACCTCTTCCTCATAATCTTGAATTGCTTGGAAAAGCCGTGCAAGAACAAAATGCAGATGTTGGATTTGCCACTGATCCCGATGGTGACAGGCTTGCAGTTGTAGATGAAAATGGATTTCCGCTGGGAGAAGAATACACCCTTACCATTTGTGCAGACGGATTTCTTCGAATGACAAATTCTTCTGCTTCAATTGTTACCAATTTATCCACCACTCTGGCGTTAGACAGAGTTGCAGAAAGGTATGAAAATCAAGTCTTGCGCTCTGCTGTGGGAGAAATCAATGTAGTCAATATGATGAAAGAATACGGCTCCAAATTAGGAGGTGAAGGAAATGGTGGTGTCATTCTTTCCGAAAGTCATTACGGTCGGGATTCACTGGTAGGGGCTGCATTGTTTTTACAGAGAATGGCACTGGAAAACAAATCCTTGAGCAGCATTTTTAAATCTATGCCTCAATTCGAAATGGTAAAAGAAAAAGTTGAGTTGAAGGCTATAAATGCAGATGAAGCTTTAAGTAAAATTGAAACCCATTTCAATGGAACTCCCAAAGATAATACAGATGGATTAAAACTTAATTTTGAAAATTCCTGGGTGCATATTCGTAAATCTAATACAGAACCAATTATACGGATTTATGCAGAAGCTGAGAGTTCCAAACTAGCATCTGAATTAACAGAAAAAGTGAAACATATAATTTCCTGATGAAATGTACGATATAAAAATAGAAGAATGAATTCCCATATATTAAATTTTTATACTACCCCCATTGT
The DNA here is from genome assembly GCA_030747125.1 of Fidelibacterota bacterium. Classification (GTDB taxonomy): domain Bacteria; phylum Fidelibacterota; class Marinisomatia; order SCGC-AAA003-L08; family D37C17; genus D37C17. The sequence goes on from JASLLI010000054.1 coordinate 5,937, forward strand.
GGATGAAATCGGTGTGAAGGAAAGAGTCGCCAGACTGAATTCTCGTTCAGTAAAAAAGCAGAGTAAAATGGCAGCCCTGCATCTTGCATTGAGTATGATTGACCTTACTACTCTTGAAGGAATGGACACTCCTGGTAAAGTAATCCAACTTTGTCAAAAAGCAAAATACCTGCATGCACCATTTTCAGATTTGCCAATGGTGGCTGCCATTTGTGTATATCCAACTCTGGTAAAGACTGCTAAACAAGAATTAGAAGGCACTGCCATTGCAGTTGCATCCGTTGCTACCGGGTTTCCCAGCGGCCAGACGGACTTACAATCCCGATTGGCTGAAATTACCTATGCAATTGAGGAAGGTGCTGATGAGGTGGACATGGTTATATCACGTGGTAAATTCTTAGCTGGTGAATATGAATCCGTTTTTGAAGAAATTGCCCGAGCTAAAGAAATATGCGGTAAGGTCCATCTTAAAGTCATTCTGGAAACTGCAGAGTTGACCACTTTGGATCAGGTAAGGAGGGCAAGTGAAATTGCCATTTCTGCAGGAGCTGACTTTATAAAGACATCCACCGGGAAAGCCAAAACAGGAGCCACCCAGCCAGTCACTCTGGTAATGTTGGAAACCATTCGCGACCACCATCTGAAGACTGGAGAGAAAATCGGAATGAAACCTGCAGGAGGTATCAGCGACTCTAAAACTGCAATCCGCTATCTGGTGATGGTGAAAGAAACACTTGGGGTGGAATGGCTTACCCCGAAACTCTTTCGTTTCGGTGCCAGTTCCCTGGCAAATGATGTGCTTATGCAGATTGCTAAACAGAAAGGCGGAGCATACCAATCCGCTGATTATTTTTCAAAAGGATAAACTATGGTTGATTTGAAAGACTTTACAGAAAATTACGCTCCTGCTCCTGAAGGGGTGGAGCATGTAAAATTGAAGGATTCCTATCATTTATTCATCAATGGTGAGTTTCAAAAACCAACATCCGGTAAAACTATGACCACTATTAATCCCGCCACTGAGGAAAAACTTGCGGAGGTTGCCTTTGCAGATGAACAGGATGTAAATGCAGCGGTGAAATCCGCCAGAGATGCCTACACTAATATCTGGTCAAAATTGCCTCAAAAAGAGAGAGGGAAGTATATTTACCGCATTGCCCGTGCAATTCAGGAACGCAGCCGTGAATTTGCAATCATTGAATCCCTTGACGGTGGTAAGCCTATCAGAGAAAGCAGGGATGTGGATATCCCTTTAGCTGCTGCTCATTTCTTCTACAATGCCGGTTGGGCAGATAAATTGGAGTATGCCTTTCCCGGTCGTAAAGCTAATGCACTGGGAGTGGCAGGGCAAATCATTCCCTGGAATTTTCCCCTTCTCATGGCTGCCTGGAAAATTGCACCTGCCCTCGCCTGCGGTAATACCGTAGTCCTGAAACCGGCGGAGACTACCCCCCTCACAGCATTGAAACTTGCTGAACTTTTTCAGGATATTGACTTACCTCCCGGCGTGGTGAATATCGTCACGGGGGATGGCAGCACAGGCAGCAATTTAGTTTCACACCCTGATGTGAATAAGGTTGCCTTCACCGGCTCTACAGCAGTTGGGAAATCCATTAAAAAAACTTTAGCCGGTACTTCAAAACGCTATACCCTTGAACTGGGAGGAAAGGCTGCTCATATAATTTTTGAAGATGCTGCATTGGATCAAGCTGTTGAAGGTATCGTGAATGGTATATTCTTCAACCAGGGGCATGTGTGCTGTGCCGGAAGCCGGCTCTATGTTCAAGAGGGGATTCAGGACGAATTACTGGCTAAACTGAAATCTCGAATGGAATCGCTGATTATAGGTGATCCACTGGATAAAAACACTGATATTGGAGCCATCAATTCTAAAAATCAGCTGGACAAAATTCAGGAATTAACCTTCTCAGGAAAAGACCAAGGAGGCGAGATTTACCAATCGGACTCCTGCTCTCTCCCGGAAAAAGGCTATTGGTTTCACCCCACTCTAATCACCAATGTTTCCCAATCACACAGGGTAGTTCAAGAGGAAATTTTCGGACCTGTGCTGGCAATTCAATCCTTCAGAACGGTGGAAGAAGCCATAGAAAAAGCCAATAATACTCCCTACGGATTGTCAGGAGGTGTATGGACAGATAAAGGTGCTAAACTATTCAAGATCACTAAGAAGATTCGTGCCGGGGTTATGTGGGCAAACACCTTTAATAAATTTGATCCTGCCTCTCCTTTTGGGGGCTATAAGGAAAGTGGTGTAGGAAGAGAGGGCGGTCTGCACGGATTATACCCTTATGTGGAGTTAATATGAATAACAGATTAAATATAGCAAAGACCTATAAATTATATATTGACGGTAAATTCGTCCGCAGTGAATCAGGAAGATTTGAAGCTCTTCAAATTAATGAAGATTCTGTTGTTGTAAATATCTGCCGTGCCAGCCGGAAGGATTTTCGGAATGCCGTTTCTTCTTCCCGTAAAGCTGTTGATGGTTGGTGGGCACGGACAGCTTATAATCGTAGCCAGATACTCTATAGAATCGCAGAAACTATGGATGGCAGAAAAGAGCAGTTTTTAGAAGAACTCCAATGCTGTGGTATGAAAACAAAAGCAGCAGAAAAAGAATTTGAAACTGCTGTTGACAGATTTGTGTATTATGCCGGCTGGGCAGATAAATTCCAGCAGCTATTCAGTACTGTGAATCCCGTCAGCAGTTCTCATTTCAATTTTTCTCTGCCGGAAAACCAAGGGGTTATCGCAATAATGGCTCCGATTTCATCTCCATTGACGGGGTTGGTATCCCTTATTGCTCCTGCAATCTGCGCCGGAAATACAGTTGTTTGCCTTACCTCCGGGAATGCATCATTGGCAGGGATCACGCTGGCTGAAGCTCTCCATGCCTCCGATGTTCCTGCTGGTGTTGTGAATCTCCTTACCGGAATCGAATCAGAGCTTGCTCCACACTTTGCCTCTCATTTAGATGTAAACGGCATAGTCTATGGAGGATCAGATTCTCACATTTCCAAACAGATTGAGGTTGACGCAGCAGAAAACCTGAAGCGGGTGAAAATATTCCTAAACGGGGATTGGTCTGATGAAGCGATACATTCTCCATATGATATTTTGCAGCATTGTGAAATAAAAACTACCTGGCATCCAATTGGCACTTAGAGAAATTCCACTCTTTAAGACTGCTCGCTGCCATCTTGCAGGTATAAGAAAAATATTTCATTAAAAAATGAATGAAAAACTGCTGTACTTTACAGGGCATAAACTGTATTTAATCCTGGAGATTATTGATTAACATATTTCTTCTGCTGCCGGTATTCCTCTTTTCCTCCCTACTTTTTGCCGACCCCTTTAAAGATTTAAATATTGACTTTTTGTTGGAAGATGCCCCTTCTTCCCAGACTAAAAAATCTAAGGGTCCTAAATCAAAATCTGCTAAAAAGCCATATAAAGAAGTAATAAAAAACTTCAAGGCTATTGAAGGACTCTTTACCATTTATTGGAAGGAATCCACCAATAAAGCCTATCTCTCACTTACTCCTCAACAGCTTGAAAAAATTTACCTGGCAGGCATTACGCGTCAATCTGGGGATGCCCTCTATTTAGACGGCAGTTCCATGCTGAATGAATACCCATTTCTGTTTAAAAAAGTGGGTGAACGGATTCAGTATGTGAATGCCAATGTACTTTTCCGCGCTGATGAAAGTTCTCCTTTCAGAAAATCTGTGGAACGGCATAAATCTCACTCCATTCTATCTTCAACTAAGATTGAATCAGCACCCCACCCGGAGACAGGCGCCATTCTGGTAGATTTAGGGATTCTGTTCATTTACGATATGGAACGCATTACCATGCGCAGCCAGGGAGTGTATGTCTTCGATAAAAAGGACAGCTATTTCAAGGATATAAAATCATTCCCGTTTAATACGGAATTAGAAATCGCCCTCCATTTTAAAGGGAAGAAAGGGCAGTATATTTATACCCTTCCAAATTCATCCAGTATGGTCTCCTCCTATCAAATCAGTTTGTCAGCAATTCCAGAAACGGATTATTCCCCAAGACTGGCTGATGACAGAGTAGGGCATTTCACCACCATCTATCAGGACTATACGAATGTAATGCAGGATTCACCCTATATCCGCTACATTAACCGCTGGCATCTGAAAAAAAGAAATCCTCAGTCCAAAGTGTCTGAGCCTGTAAAGCCCATAGTGTATTGGATTGAGAATACGGTTCCTTATGAATTGCGGGATGCAGTCCGTGAAGGAATTTTAGCTTGGAATGAGGCCTTTGAAGCTGCGGGATTTAAAAACGCAATCGTGGTAAAACAAATGCCGGATGATGCGGATTGGGATCCGGCAGATGTTCGCTATAGCACCGTGCGCTGGATGTTTCAACCAGGCTCAGGGTATGCCGTAGGTCCCTCAAGGGCAAACCCCTATACCGGAGAACTTTATGATGCGGACATCCGTATCAGTGCTGACTTTGTCCGATCATTTTATCGTGAACAGACCGAGTTTGTAGCACCCTTAATTGGACCATTGGCGATGGATTTCGAAACAGAAGAACCTACCGAATTTTCTTCTGAGATGTGCCGCTATGGGGAACACCTGCGAGATGAAATGGCAGCAGGCTGGGATATGCTCACTTCCACCGGGAAAATAAACGGCAGTGATGAAGAATTGAAACAGTATATTCACAATGGATTAGTGGATTTAATTCTCCATGAAGTAGGACATACACTGGGGTTGAGACATAATTTCAAAGGAAGTTCTATATATTCCATTGACCAACTCAGCGACACAGGATTTACAGATAAATATGGCATCAGTGGTTCTGTTATGGACTACCAGCCAATCAACATCTATGACGGAAAAAATTTCTTCCAAACCAAACCGGGCACTTATGACTACTGGGCCATTGAATATGCCTACAGCCAGCCAGACCGCTCCGGGTTATCTGAAGAGAAATTTTTGGAAGAAATTGCTTCACGGTCCAATGACCCCTTGCTGCAATATGGTACAGATGAAGATACCTTTGGACTTTCCACTAGAGGAATTGACCCCACCTCCAATGCCTGGGATTTAACCAATGACCCCATGCAGTATTTTGATGACCGTATTGATCTTGCCCATGAGCTTTGGGCAACTATTCCACAACATTTTGAAAAGGATGGTGAGCAGTATTCCAAACTACGACGGGTATTCAGCAGAGGGATTCGCCAGTATTATTCTGCTTCCCGCAATATTGCCAAATACATTGGAGGCATTTATCACAGCCGGCACCATGTTGGTGACCCTGGTGGCGATACCCCTTTTAAATTGGTTCCAGCAGCTAAACAAAAAGAAGCACTGGATTTTATTCTCACCAGAATATTAGCAGAGGATGCCTTTTATTTTGATCCTGAACTTTTGAACAAACTTGCTCCGGAGAGAAGTTGGGATTTCAGAGGATCAGTATGGAGAATGAGTCGTATTGACTATCCCATCCATGACTATGTTCGCTGGATACAAGCAGGTACCCTCTATCGGCTGCATCACCCTCGCATTTTTGCCCGAATCAGAGATAATGAATTGAAATTTCAAAAGGGCGAAGAAATTTTCACTTTGGCTGAATTGTTTCAAAAGATTACACGCTCCCTTTGGGCAGAACTGGATAAAAACAGAAATATAAATAGTTTCCGCCGTGACCTACAAAAAACGCATATTGAAGTATTGAGTATTATTCTGTTGAATGAAAAAAACTATTTTCATACTGATGCTATTGCCTTAGCCCGAGCCAATCTAA
>JASLLI010000055.1 GCA_030747125.1 Fidelibacterota bacterium
CATAGGCACAGGTTGCAGCATCAGCACCTAAACCAAGACAAATTGCATTAATTGCACCTTCTACACCATACGCGGCACAAGCTCCTGGAAGTGAAGCAGAAATTTCTTCAACACAGCCACCTTCAACAAGATCATGAAGCGCATCAACAATAGCTTGACCACCAAAGATGGGATAACTCAATCCTGGCAGAACAAAGCAATCTGGCGCAATATAGGCAGCGCTGATATAGGGAAGACCAAAGATACGGTCAAAATCTGTACCGTCGCCATCTTCGTCATCACCAATAATATCACCTAATCCAGACTCAGCATCAGCACCATCAATGGCATGCCATTCTAAGTAGAAATCGGGGTCAGTATTACCAGGGATGATTGATTGGAAGCCAGTAGCATTCACTCCTTCTTTCAGCCAATATCCTACTTGAAATCCAGGCATTGGAGCACCACCAGGTAAAACAGATCCATCCGGATACACTAAATCAAAGCAGTTTCCGGCACCATCACAGAGAGCTGGTTGTATAGGGATCATTGGGAAATAGTCAAACACAACAGATTGACTAAGTCCTAAACCACCAAATCCACTTTGACCTGCATAGGCACTGATAGAAGGCAAACCGGCAACATTAACACCATAGTTTGTCAAATTTAATTCAGCACTTGATTCATATAGTAATTGATCAGTGATAGGCAGAACCTGTACATCAGACACGCAAATGTCAGGATCAACATTTACATCTGGGTAAAAACTACCAGCTGCAATTTCACCTGTACCATCATCATTCAGGTTCACATTCAGGTTTACATTGATTGCAGATAAAGCAGCATCACTGAGCGGACCATTCCGCAAAGCAAAGAAAATTTCACCTGCATTCAACTGACTAATTGGTAATGTAACACCAGCACCGTAGATATCAGATACCATAATAGGCGTATCATAACGCGCTGCACTATAGTATTGTACATCCAGCCCTGATAAAGCATAGTTACCTGCGGCATCCTGCCCTACCAGTAATGCTGAAACAGCACTGATTACAAGAATTAATCGTTTCATTATTCACTCCTCCTTGTTAGTTTTAGAAAAGAATTGTTATTCGTTATGGTTTACTTTTTACGAAATTTTGTAATTTAACATGTAAAAAGAAGTAACCCACTGACCCTCGAAAATAAGAAGAGATTGTGATTCCTATCAAGAAAAAAGTTTAACAGTGGTGAAAAAAGTGACGGGGGTCACTTTTTTCGAAGTCTCCGGGCATTTTTTGCCCAATATTGAAGGGAGAGAAAAAATATTATCATTCCGGAAAACATGAAAATGCGTGACCAGACCCAAACAGGGAGACTGTACCAAATCTCCCTCAAATAGTCTATCATAACAGGTTTTCTGCTACGATATCGGAAATATCCTTCACCTGAACTGCTTCTTTTCCCTCAGGAGTGAGAGGTCCTAACCCCTGATTCATCATTCCATAGCAGAAATTGCAACCGGTAACTACGGTATCTGCATCAGAATCAACTACTTGTTCTGCGCGAACAAGATGAGTGCGTCCTTCAGTTTCTTTTTTCCACCATAAGCCGCCGCCTGCACCACAACAGAGGGTGTTTTTTCCCGATTCAGGAAGTTCAAAGTACTGATCTGTAACGGATTGAATGGCTGTACGAGGAGCATCCACTTCTTCCAGCATTCGTGATAAATTGCAGGGATCGTGGTAGGTGACTTTCCCATTATCTCCAACTTTTATGGCTATTTTACCCTCTTCTATTAATCGCCCGATAACTTGACTATGGTGTTCCACCTTATAAGAGACTTGGCCATATTTTGCGTATTCTTTTTCCAGATTGACTACACAATGGGGGCACATGGACACAATTTTTGTCACATTCTGCAGAATTTCTGTATTATGTTCTCTCAGCATGGCAAAAGTAAGTTTATCCCCCAAGCGGTTGGCGGGCTCACCTGAGCAGTGTTCTTCCTCTAAAATTCCATAACTCACTTCAGCAGTATCAAGAATTTTGGCAAAATTTTCTACAGAGGTAGTAAAATTGGGGTCTAACTCATAACGGGCAAAGCATCCCAGCCATAATACATATTCCATTTCCGGGGTATATTTGGGTAATCTCTCTACCAATGAGCTGGAGGTGGCACCTTCCGTATTTCCTGTATTTTGAAGATTATTAAAGAGCTTTTGGTATTCTTGAGGAACGTTCCCTTCTACTAATACCTGTAAGCGTCTGATTTCATCAGACTTTTCGACCTGATTACCAACAGGACAGACTTCTGTACAGGCTTGGCAGGTGGTACATTCCCAGCCGGCTTCAACATTTACCTGAGAGAGTACATCAACATTGCCTGATTCCAAAATGGGGTCCCGCAGATCTAAAATGAAATGATGTTTTGGGTCTAATATACCACCACCTCTGTTAGCAGGGCAGGCATCCATACAACGACCGCATTCTACACAGGAGAAGATATCCAGCGCTTGATTTTGAGTCATTTTCCCTAAATCAGATAGCATCTTGTCTAACTCCTCCTCGGAGGCTTCCATGTCAATTTTTACCGGAGAATGGTCTGGCTGGTCAAAGGGTTTGAAGAAGATATTAAAAGGTGCTAATACAAGGTGCAGATGCTTAGACCGAGGTATCAAGAAAAGAAAGGCGAGAATCATGAGGGAATGCAGCCACCAATTCACCTTCCAGACTGTATTTGAGAGATTCAATTCGCCAAAAAGGTAAGTTAACATGAGTACTGTTATAAACACTGCCACCAGCCCTGATGTTGGAGACATCTTTCCCAATGCTACAGGTTTTAGGACAAACCTGCGGTAGGCAAGATAGAGAATGCCTGCAATAACCAGCAGGGAAAATGGAATCACAATGAAGGAATACAGATGATGAGCAGTTTGACTCAGCAGAGGATATTCAAAACCAATGGCAAAATGATCAATAGTGACAAGGCCAAAAACCATGAATCCCCAGAAAACAAATCCATGCATGAGTCCAGGAAGCAGTCGTCCCCTAATGACTTTTTCATGGAGAAGAACTTCTCTGATTACTCTCCATATTCGCTGTAGAGGTTTATCAAAGGGAAGACTGCCTGTACCCGTTGCAATAACATCTATGCGTCTTCCCACTTCAAAGGCAAAGGAGCCTAAAGCAGAAAGTAATCCTACAACGAGGAAAACCTGCTCAAAAAGGGAAAAGGAATGGTTCAAGGGAAAATCAGGCAGATTGTATTTTTTCAGTTAATTTGGGGATGATTTCAAGAATGTCCCCCACAATACCATAGTCTGCAATTTCAAATATGGGAGCATTGGCATCCTTATTGATAACTACAATATTCTTTGAACCCTTCATACCTACCACATGCTGAATTGCTCCGGAAATTCCCAATGCAAGATAGAGTTTGGGAGTAACACTTTGCCCTGAACTGCCCACCTGACGATAGGATTCCAACCAACCGGCATCAACTACAGGGCGGGAGGATGCTAATTCGCCTCCCAAGGCTCCGGAAAGGTCTTTAACAATTTGGAGATTTTCCTCTTTACCAATCCCTCTGCCAATAGACACAATAACTTCAGCTTGTGACAAATCAACGGATTGTTCTGCTTCCTGAAATTTTTCGCCAGGTCTAATGTTGTCAGACACATCAGATAATTCCACAGGGACTTTCTTAACAGAGGAAGATCCAGATTCAATACTATCTGCTCTGAAGGCACCTGACTGAAAAGATACAATGGATTTTCCCTCAGGTACTGCCACATCTGCATTAAATTTCCCCTGGTAAATAGATCGCACAAGGGTAAGTCCGTTTTTTGACTTAAATCCGACAGAGTCTGAGATGAAGGGGATATCCAGCCTTGCACTCAGTCTTGGCACCCAGTCTCTGGCTTCGTAGGTATGCCCTAAAACCAGTAAATCAATAGATTCTGCTTCCATGATATTCTGCAGGGCTTTAACAAAGTGAAGCGGAGAATAAGTATCCAGCGCTGTATCTTCAGTAAGAAGTACTTCTTCCACTTTGTAGGATGTCACCGCTTCTGCTGCTGAAGCATTAAAAGTTAATGCTGAGAGGGAACCACCGCATTGTGAAGCAATTTGTTGTGCTCCGGCAATGGCTTCAATAGATACAGGATTTATTTTTCCTTCTTCTTGTTGTACAAATACTAATATCTTCATTTCTTAATTGAGCACCTTAATTTCGTTCTTAAATATATCCACTAACTTATCTGAAATTTCATCAGGAGAACCATCTATAAAGGTAGTTTCTTTCGATTTTTCAGGAATATACAAGTTTTTTAATTGCACTTTGGAATTTATGGAATCTCCTCCCACAGCTTCTGCATTGAGTTCATCCACAGTTTTCTTTTTAACCATCATGATTCCTTTCAAAGTTGCATAACGGGGAGAGTTGATTCCGGATTGAATACTGATGGATGCAGGGAGGGTCAATTCGGTCCACTGAAACCAACCAGATTCCAGTTCTCTTTTAACTTTTATGCCGGAGTCACCAGTCATCTCAGTCCCCATCCCCATAGAAGCATGAGACATATCTAATAGTTCAGCCAAGAGCAGCCCCAACTGGGAATTCCCCTGATCATCTGATTGAAGCCCGGAGAGAATCAGATCAAACTTTTCTTCCCGAATGGCGTTTGCAATTGCCTTCGCTGTAGAAAGGATATCCAGGTTTTCAAAGGCAGGGTCTGAAAGCAATATGCCTCGGTCTGCACCTTTTGCCAAGGCATCCTTCATAATTTGCTGTGCAGATTCTTTACCCAAAGTGCAGACTACTACTTCACCACTTTGCTTCTCTTTAATCTGCAATGCCTCCTCAAGGGCATAACTATCCGATTCATTCGCCACCCAGGTAATATTGGATTCAGAAATGGAAAGATTATTATCTGAAATAGAAAGGGGAGAATCTTTATCGGGAACTTGTTTAATTAATACACAAATCTTCATATACTTACTCCATAAAATTCACAAAACCGACTGATTAGTCCAAAAAATTATAGTAAAAATTACAATAGTTCGGATATTAGAATACTGCCCAAAATTAGAAATAATTTACATTTTAATACATTTCCATTTTTGCTATATCTACAGGTTTCCAGTAACTTTAGATAGTACTCACCCATCGTTATATTGACTTTTCACAAAAATCATATTTTAGTATACGGGATTATCCTGTTCATTGCTTCTGTTCAGGTATTTTCTCAAACGGAAAGAGAACCCTTCGCAGAAGAAAAAGAGGGGAAAATATATTATATTCAATTTACTGAAGACTCACCAAAAATTGATGGGGATTTAAGTGAACCAGTCTGGGATAAAATACAGCCCATCACTGATTTTGTACAGGATGAACCCTTCAATGGAGAAGCTCCTACAGAAAAAACAGAGGTGTATCTTACCTATAATGATGAAACTCTGTTTATTGGTGCAAGATTATATGATTCAAATCCCGAGGGAATCACCCGCCAGTTAGCACCCAGAGATGACTGGTACAGTGCTTTTGATGAACAAGCGGACTGGTTCAGTATTGATCTGGACAGTCGTCATGATCACCAGACGGCTTTTTCTTTTGCTGTGAATGCTTCAGGGGTAATGTCTGATGAAATGGTCTATAATGATGCAGATTATGATCCGGACTGGAATGCCATCTGGCATGCAGAGGTGGAAATAACTGCAATAGGCTGGGAAGTTGAGATTGAAATTCCCTTTTCTATGCTCCCCTTCAATGAAGGAGATGAACTGACTTGGGGGATGAATATCACACGCTTCATTCAAAGAAAATTTGAGACCATCACTTGGGTTTCCTTTCCTTTGGATGTGGAAGGTGTTGCATCAAAATATGGACATCTCACCGGACTTAAAGGGATTTACCCTCCGGCAAAATTTGAATTTCAACCCTATTTTATGGCAGGTATGACTAATTATGCAGATATCCAGCTCACGGATTATGAAGAGCCCTTAAGCCACCAGTTAAATTTTAAAAACTCCCCTGCAAAAAACTTGGGACTCAACATGTTGTACAGGGTAAATCCAAATTCAATTTTAACGATGACACTGAATCCGGATTTTGGTCAGATTGAATCTGATCCTGAAGATTTAAATCTCACAGCATTCGAAACTTACTTCCCGGAAAAACGACCCTTTTTTTTAAAAGATGCAGATATATTCGAAACTCCCATTGAGATATTTTATTCCCGACGGATAGGGGAGAAGGTATACAATGCGGGGGTAGAGATTGTCCGCATGGATACGGTTGGTCAAACCGTTTCAGGTTTGGATACTTCATATTTCGATCTTCCTGTATTGATAAAAGGTGCAGGTAAGTGGACAGGGAAAACAGAATCCGGATTATCGTACGGACTATTGGGAGCTGCCACCACACTTTCAGACAGCAATTCCTGGCGGTATAAAATGCTGCAGGGAGAAAACCGATATTATTTTGTAGGCAGAGTTAAACAGGATCTGTTTGAGGGGAATTCCTATATTGGCCTGATGCAAACCTCCAGCATGGTGGATTCCGCACATACCTGGTCGGTGGATGGAATGTCAAATTTGTTAGATAATCAATTAGAATTGAGTGGTCAGTTTGTGTATACTTCTGACTCGCCTAAGGGCTTTTTAGGAAATATGACTTTCTCACCGCCAGGATATCTCACAAGCTGGTTGGATTTTACGCATTATGATAAGGCATTAGACCTGAACAAAATGGGTTATTTATGGAGGGGAGATTATCAACAGGTAAAGTTTGGATTGAGTTATCATAACCCTGAACCATGGCTGGCTTTTAGAAATTCTACTATAATTTTAGAAGCAGATGCAGAAACCAATATTGATGGCCTCGATTTGGGGAAAACCATTGAACTTACTTATGCCTTACAGTTACAGGATTTCACGAAATTGAGCGGTGGGTATTACACGATTTTTGAGCACTATGACGACCGGAAAATATATTTTGACTTTTATGCCAATGAATTTGGTCCTCCTGTATTTATTCCTGAAATCTCAGGAATTCACACTATGATAACTTCAAATGAACATGAGAAGTTTTCTGGCTCTTTTTCATTCACCTATGCAACAAATTCACGCAAAGATTTAGAAAGAGGACAATTTGTAGAAGCTACCTACAAGCCCAATACTTATCTCACTTTTTCTGCATCCTATGACCGTTACTATCTTGAAAAACAGTTCCATTGGTTAGAATCATTTTTAGAGTATAACCAAACCACGAAAGCCTATGATGATACCCATCATGTATTCTCAAATTTAAATCGTCTGCAGAATATCTTCACCTTCCGTGTTTCAGGGAATATAAACAGAAAAATCTCTGTGCAGTCCTTTGTGGAAATACTCTCAAATTCAGATGCCTTTGACACCACCAGTTATTCTGAGTTTACTCCTCATAATATGTATAATTTCACTTCCGATTACATTCTGGGATTAGGAGACTATGAGGGGATGCCGCTATACACTTCTAATGAAACTCAGTTGGATAACTCCTATCTAGATCCCAATTATTATTTGGGGTTATATCCCAAATTTACTGGAGTAATTTTCAATACTGTACTGAAATGGAATTATATGAAGGGCTCAAATTTATATATTGTGGTCACTACAAAAAAGTCTGTGAATGGCAAGAAGTTTAGCGGATTATCAGGTTTAAAAGATTTTCTCCTATATAATGAGGAACGCCGTTGGGTAGAGGTGTTACGAGATCAATCCATCATGATAAAATTGGATTACTGGTTTGATCTTTAGGATTGTAATTTGTTAAAAGAAATTTGAAATTATTCATTATTCATTAGTCATTGGTCATTTGTCATACGTTTTTAACTAATTTATTGACTCCTGCTTCCTTTCTCCTGCTTTTTGGCTGCTGAGCTTGCCTGTCTCGAGCTTGTCCAGTTGATTGAAGCACTCCTATCTCCTGTATTCTTTTACCCGCTAACTCCTAAATTGTAATTTTTTCATACATCTGCTAATTACCTCTACGGCTGTATCAATGTCTTGCTTAGTATTGAAACGGCCAATACCGAAACGCAGGGAGGAGTATGCCATTTCTTTACTGAGTCCCAATGCCAGGAGGACATGAGAGGGTTCCATGGTGGAAGTAGTGCAGGCAGCTCCACTGGAGATTGCAATTTCAGGAACTGCTGCAATGACTGCCTCATTCTGAGTACCAGGGAAGCTCATGTTTAAATTCCCTGCAAGACGATGTTTCATACTTCCATTCACATTGCAATGAGATACATCTTCTTCAATCCCCTGTAACAATTGGTCCCTCAATGATGAAATCCGTTTCGTTTCATCTTCCATTACCCGGGCTGCTATTTGGCAGGCTTTCCCCATCCCCACTATTTGATGCACAGGGAGGGTACCGGAACGCAACCCTCTTTCATGTCCACCACCATAGAGAAGAGGAGACAGGCTCACTCTGGGATTTTTCCTTCGTACATATAATGCACCAACCCCTTTTGGACCGTAAAACTTATGGGCGGAAATGGAAAGGAGGTCTATGTCAAAACTCTCAACATTAATAGGGAGCTTCCCTACGCTTTGGGCTGCATCCACATGGAATAAAATTCCCTTTGCCTTGCAAAGTTTTCCAATATCCTTAATTGGCTGTATAACACCAATCTCATTGTTCACATGCATCACGGATACCAGTAAAGTTTCCTTTTTGATTGATTTTTCAATTAGAGCGAGATCAATCATTCCTTCTTTATTCACAGGAAGCCGGGTGATACTAAATCCGTTTTTCTCCAAATAATCACAAATATCTAATACAGCTTTATGTTCGGTTTTTAATGTGATTATATGCTTTTTGTTTGAGGATGCATTTAAGGCTGCTCCCTGAATTGCCAAATTATTTGCTTCGGTTGCCCCGGATGTAAAAATAATTTCATTTGGGTTTACACCAATGAAATCTGCAATCAGTTCTCTGGCAATTTCTACTGCTTCTTCTGCTGCCCATCCAAAAATATGATTTCTGCTGGCGGCATTTCCAAACTGGTATTTCAACCAGGGCTCCATAGCAGAAAATACCTCAGGGTCCACCATGGTGGTGGCTTGATTATCAAGGTAGATCTGTTTCATAGATTAATTTGCCGAGTTTGGTGCAGCGAGACGAAATTGAGGGATAGTAATTTTAAAGAGGGAATTATCCTCTCTACTCATTTCATAAAACCCCTGCATAAATCCAAATTCTGTCGGCAGAGGGCAGAAGCTGTTGTATTCAAATTCTTTTCCCGGGAGTATGACAGGCTGCTTACCTACAACTCCTTCCCCCTTAACTTCATTGACTCTACCATGAGCGTCGGTGATATTCCAGAAGCGATTGATGAGTTTTGCAGGGGAATCTCCCTTATTTTTTATGGTAATCCAGTAAGCAAAAAAATAGACGGGGATATTTTTATCTGACCTTTCGGGGATGTAACGGCTGATGGCATTAACCTGAAAATTGTATGAGTTTGATTCTGCTAAAGCCATTAATTCACATAGATATCTTTTTCAGCAGGATTATACACCTTCCCTATAATCGCTGCTGCAAGGGTATTCTTTTCCTCAAGGGTATTTTGTAATGCTTCAGCTCTATCCGCAGGAAGAGAAATGAGCAGACCCCCGGAAGTTTGGGCATCTGCGAGAATAAGTTTCTGTTCCTCGGATATGGAGTCAGCAAAATCAACGATGGGAAGTACATGATTCAGATTCTTCTTAGAGCCACCAGGGATAAATCCTTTTTGTGCAAGTTCAAATACACCTGAAATAAGGGGCATATCATTGAATTCCAAAACTGCTGACACTTCACTGGCGGCGCACATTTCGTGTAAATGCCCCAGTAAGCCGTAGCCGGTAATATCGGTACAGGCATTCACTCCAATTTGATTAATTGCCTCAGCAGCATCCTTATTGAGGCGGCACATGGAATTCACCGCTTCCTCAATAATTGAGGTGGGTGCTTCCCCTTTCTTAATTGCTGTGGAAATGATTCCGGTACCTAAAGGCTTTGTGAGGATGAGAACATCCCCTGCTTTTGCTGTAGAGTTTAAGGTGAGGTTTTCTTTGGATACCCTTCCGGTAACAATGAGACCATATTTAGGAATGGGATCTTTTACCGTATGTCCACCTAAAATGGGAATTCCTGCTTCCTTCGCTTTGGAAAGTCCTCCCTCCATAATACTTGAGAGAATTTCAAGGGGGAGTTCTTCAGAAGGGAATTCGGCAATATTCAATGCAAATTCGGGAGCACCACCCATGGCATAAATATCTGACAGGGAATTTGCTGCAGCAATCTGCCCAAAGAGAAATGGGTCATCCACAATGGGTGTGAAAAAGTCCACAGATTGTAGCTGATAATTATTTTCATTAAGGGGTACAACAGCACAATCTTCTGAGGTCTCAAAGCCTATGGCATCTTCAGGGAGGTCAATTTTCAAATTACCCAGCACCTGGGCAAGGTCCGACGGACTCAGCTTACACGCTCAGCCAGCGCCCTTGGAATACTGGGTAAGTCTAATTTCTTCTGTGTGGTTTTTCAGCATAATTTTAATGGAAATTTAAAGGGTTTAGGAATTGATGACGTATTAAAATGTTAATTTCAGGGTATCGATATTTCAAATCCCTGCTAATAATAATTACTTCTATGTGTCCATCTGTGGTTTTGAATTATTCCTTCCAGTGAATTCGTGTTATTTCGTGGTTAATTTACACTTATTAAGTCTGTGGCAATTTCATCAGCCAAATGAAAATGAGCAGGGTTCAAAAACACTCTGCCTTTTTTTATTGTTAAGACTTTGTCCCATTTATGAGATTTTTTTCCAGATTCAATATTTAGAAACTTTTCAGGTACCCCTATATTAGTTCGCAGTCCATTCAGGATGAATTCATTTTTTCTCATTGTTTCAGAAATTTCTTCAGACCCTTTAACAGGCAGATTGTTTTCATTTAATTGGGTACAATATTCATCCAGAGAGGAGACATTCCAGTATCGCTTTTTCCCATCAAAACCGTGAGCAGAAGGACCAAATGCTACATTAGGTTCCCGTTTCCAATAGTGGAGGTTATGGCGACTTTCCATTCCTGGTTTCGCAAAATGGGAGACTTCATACTGAATATACCCTGCATCCTTAAGTAGCATACTGCCCTTTACATACATTTCATGACTTGTATTTGAATCTGGCATTTGAATCTCACAAGACATTACCTGTTCTTTTAACAGAGTTTCATTTTCAGAAGTTAATTCATAAAGGGTAATATGTTCAGGCTCTAATTCTAGGACATTCTTTAAATCATGTAACCACATTTCAAGTGATTGATCTGGAATATTGAACATCATATCCACATTGATATTTTCGATCTCTGCAGATCTGGCATGGTGAAAAAGTGTTATACAATCATCTTGATCGTGACTTCTGGTAAGCAAATTCAGCAATTGAGGCTGCAGACTTTGAAACCCCAGAGAGAGTCTGTTGATGCCAAATTCCCGGTAGGCAATGAAATCCTTCTGATTATTTTCACCGGGATTAAGTTCAAGGGTTATTTCCTGTATTTCGTATAGGTGAAAATGTTTTCGAACATGCTCAA
>JASLLI010000056.1 GCA_030747125.1 Fidelibacterota bacterium
TGATCTGTAATTTTACGTCTTTTTCCCTCTCCAATAATTTTCTCATCCACCTCCACCACGGGGATAACTCCTGCAAAGGTTCCTGTAACAAAGACTTCATCGGCAGTGTACATTTCTTCAATTGAATAATTTTTTTCAAATATGGCTATATTATTATCTCTGCATAATTGAATGATGTTTGCTCTGGTAATGCCGGGTAAACAATACTCTCCTGTGGATGTCCATACTTCACCGTCTTTTACTATGAACAAATTGGTAGAATTACAGGTTGAAACATATCCCTTAGGGTCCAGCATTATCCCCTCATCATATCCCTTTTCATCAGCTTCCAAACATCCAAAAATACAATTGAGTTTACTAAGCGTATTCAGTCTGGGATCCTGCGTATTCTGTGGGCTTCTCATGGTATTCACCAAACATAGCCTGATTCCTTTTTCCTGCATTACTTTATCTGCTTTTTTAAATTCGGGAATGATTACCACCGTTGCACCGCCTACATTGGCATTAGGATGCTGATAGGGTGTTTTTTTCATTCCGCGGGAAATAATCAGTCTGATATGCACATCCGAATGCATCTTATTTTTTTCAACCGTTTCATAGATAGTTCTTTCCAGTTCTTCTTTGGATCTACCTATATTAATCTTTAACTTTTCAGCACCATGATACAGTCTGCGCAGATGTTCCTCAATGAAACACAGATTCCCATTGTGCAGGCGGATTCCCTCCCAAACGCCGTCTCCCAATAAAAAGCCGCTGTCAAAGACTGATATTTTGGCATCTTTTCTGGGGAATATTTCCCCGTTCACATAAATAAATATGCTGCTGTTTCGCTGGTCCTGTGTATAGGAGTGGGTTCCGGGCATCTGATTCTCCATTAAATCTGTATAATGTACCAGGTGAAATTATCAGGAGCACCTATTTCATCCGTAAGGAGTTTCCGCTCCATCAAATCAGATGCTTCCTGCGGACTATTGTTCGTAACTGCGTGGATAATATCCGGTTCCATGAGAAAGTTTGAAAGCCCATCAGAACAAAGCAACACTATGTCATCTTTTTCTAAGGATATGGAATGAAATTCTGAATCAACGCGGAATTCTCTTCCATAGAAACGATTCAATGCCTGTGGGTTTACATATCTTCCTCCGCTGCTTCCCCCTTTGTTTAATATATCATGGAGTACATTATGGTCCCGTGACATCCACTGCAAAGCACCGTTCCTGAAATGATATATTCTGCTGTCGCCACACCAGCCTGCATAGGCTCTTCCCGCAAAGATACAGAGGGCTACAACGGTAGTGCCCAGCGGTTTGGACCTGGCTGACATGACAGAGCTCTGGGAGGATTCCATTGCTAATTGCAAACTTTCAGGTACTCCTGAATTCTTTGGCTTAAATGCATCCAATAAAGATTGTACTGCAGTCTCACTGGCAAGCTTCCCGTTTGGCAGCCCCCCCACACCGTCACAGACAACAAAAAGGTGGTAATTATCTATGGACTTCCTGCCAAGACTGTCTTGATTTTCGGCGCGCTGGAGTCCCACATGGGTTGTTTCGGCAATGATCAATATTTCTGAAAAATGATAGGATTAAATTCTAAAACGATGGTAAAAGTTAATCTATTCACTAAGTAATATCCCATATATCTGTCCTAAATTTCCACAAATATTAAAGGGAAAATAACATGAAAAAGTGGCCCGGTTGGCGCAGTGAATATGCTGATAATCAATACGATGTCATTATCATAGGTTCGGGAATGAGCGGTCTTACTACAGGTGTCCTCCTTGCCAGGCAGGGAAAAAAGGTGCTCATTCTGGAAAAGCATTTCAAAGCAGGAGGATGGACTCATACCTTTAAGCGGGATGAGTATGAATGGGATGTAGGCATTCATTATATTGGTGAAGTCCATAATCCCCGCTCGCCGGTGAGAAAGCTCTTTGATTTGGTGAGTGACGGCAAATTGGAGTGGCATAAAATGGACGACAATTACGATCGTATCATTTTTCCCGATGCATCCTACAATTTTGTTGCTCCGAGAGAACAATTCATTATGGATATGGCAGGGTACTTTCCCGGCGCGGAAGATAAGATGCGCCGATATATTCAAAGAGTTGATAAAGCAGTAAAAAGTGGTCAGTCCTATTTTGCAAATAAAGCTCTGCCAAACTGGATGGGACGGTTTACCTATAATAAAATGAGCCGCCCTTTTTTTTCTCACTCTGATCGAACCACCAGAGAAGTCATTATGGAAATCTTCAATGATGAAAAAATACTGGGCGTATTGACGGGACAATGGGGAGATCATGGTCTGCCTCCCGCACAGAGCAGTTTTGCCATGCATGCTATGGTAGTGCGTCATTATCTGGACGGCGGGAATTACCCCGTTGGCACATCCCGGCGAATTGCTGAAACTGCAGTGGATTATCTGCAAAGTATGGGTGGTGAGCTCTATGTGAATGCCGGGGTGGATGAAATCATCACACACAAAGGTAAAGCAGTTGCAGTGCGTATGGAAAAGGGTGAAGAGATTAAAGCTCCCCTCATTATCAGCTCTGCCGGAGTAATGAATACCTATGGGAAGCTGTTGAGAAACTCCTCTCAATCTAACGAATTTTCCCAAAACCTTGAAAAGGTTTCCCCTACCGGATCATATATCTGCCTCTATATGGGATTAAATAAGTCTGCAAAAGAATTAAATTTGGGAAACACTAATTTATGGATTTACCCCGGCTATAACCATGACGATAATGTGTCTCGGTTCAGGGAGGATGTTTCTGCTCCCCTGCCCGTTGTGTATGTTTCTTTCCCTTCCGCCAAAGATCCTGCCTTTGAAAAAGAAAGTCCCGGATTTGCCACCATGGAAGCCATCACCGTATCCAACTGGAAAGATTTTGGCAGCTGGAAAGACAAACCCTGGAAAAAACGAGGGGAGGACTATGAAGCAGTGAAGGATAAACTTAGCGGGAGAATATTAGAGGCAGTATATCAACATGTCCCTCAGGCACGAGATGCATTGGCGTATAGTGAACTTTCTACTCCCTTATCGGTGAAAAGTTTAGCCAACTATCCACAGGGAGAGCTTTATGGTCTTGACCACACCCCTCAGCGGTTTCACCAAAAATGGTTAAAACCAAAATCTAAAATAAAAAATCTCTACTTAACGGGGCAGGATGTATTAACGGTGGGAGTAACCAGTGCGCTTTTTTCTGGTTTAGTCACCGCCTCAGCTATTATGCGGAAAAATTTGATGAAAGAATTGTTTTAATCCTTAAGCAATTGACAAATTATCGCTGACTATCTACTCCCGAAAGTCACAAAAATATTTTTTGATAATCTCTGTTCTCCATTCTTCAATTTGTGCTAAATTGAAGCCCCTCAAATCGGGGGAAATTCCAAAACATTTTCATTAATTTATGGCTGATTTCGTACACCTGCATAACCATTCTGATTTTTCTCTGCAAGATGGAGCTCAGTCCGTTCAAATGCTCTGTGACAGAGTGGACGATTTAGGCATGGACAGTATTGCTCTTACTGAGCATGGCAACCTCTTTTCCATGATTCCTTTTTACAAGGCTGCCCGGAAAAAGGGCATTAAGCCCATATTGGGCTGTGAGGTCTATGTAGCTGTCTGTAATCATAAAGAAAAGAAGCGCATCACCACTTCCACCGGAAAAAAATGGGGTTATCACCATCTGGTGCTGTTGGTGCAGAATGAAATTGGTTATAAAAACCTGATGAAACTGGTCTCCATCGGGTATTTGGATGGATTCTACTACCGCCCCCGCATTGATAAGGATTTGCTGCGCCAATTTAATGAAGGGCTTATAGCCACTTCCGCCTGTCTGGCAGGAGAAGTGACCCAGCATGCAGCTAAGGGGGACTATGAAAATGCAAAGAAAGCAGCACTTGAATATGCTGAAATTTTTCCCGGACGCTTCTATCTGGAATTACAAAATCATCAAATCACCGATGAACAGGCAGCTCATGTTATTTTAAAGAAGTTGTCTGAAGATTTGAATCTGCCACTGGTGGCAACCAACGATTGCCATTATGCCATGGAAGACCACTGGGAAGCCCATGATGTGCTCTTCTGCCTGGGTACGGATAAGAACCGGGATGATCCCAATCGTGTGCGCTACGAACCCCGGCAGTTTTATATTAAGTCCACCGATGAAATGTATGATCTTTTCCGTGATGTCCCCCAGGCGCTGGAGAACACCTTAGCCATTGCAGAAAGCTGTGATTTGGAAATCCCTATGGGCGATTACCATCTGCCTACCTTTCCCATTCCCCTACAGGCGGATACAGAGGATGCTGATGCCTATCTGCGGCTGCTTTGCGAAAAGGGCATTGCTGAGCGCTACGGAAGTTCTACAGATGAAATCCGCCAGCGTTTAGATTTTGAACTGAATGTCATACAAAAGATGGGATTTGCAGGATACTTTCTCATTACTCAGGATTTTGTCAAATATGCCCGCGACAAGTCCATCCCTGTTGGCCCCGGAAGGGGCAGTGCCGCCGGATCTCTGGTTGCCTATTCCACTGGTATTACAGATGTAGATCCCATTAAATACAATTTACTCTTTGAACGCTTTCTCAATCCTGATCGAATCAGTATGCCGGATATTGATATTGATTTTTGTATCGAAGGCAGAGAAAAAGTCATCACTTATATAAAAGAACGCTATGGCTATGACTCTGTTGCCCAGATCATTACCTTCGGCACCATGAAATCCAAGTCCGTACTGCGGGATGTGGGCAGGGTATTAGGACTCAGTTACGGCGAGGTGGACAGAATCGCCAAAATGGTACCTGCCGATGCGAAAATGACCCTCCAAAAGGCGGAAAAAATGAACCCGGAGCTGGCAAAAGTCATCTCTATTGATGAAACTCATCGAGACTTAATGGATTTTTCAAAAGTATTGGAAGGGCTGCACCGCCATGCCTCTACTCATGCTGCAGGCGTAGTGATTACACCGGGTCCATTAATGGATTATGTCCCTTTATTTAAGTCGCCAAGTACAGGGGATATAAGCACCCAGGTAGAGATGAAATCTTTAGAGGATCTGGGGTTGTTGAAAATGGACTTCCTCGGTTTAAGGAACCTCACTGTCATAAATAAGGCAGTTCTCATGATTGAAAAGAACCGAGGTGACAAAATAGACATTGCTAAAATTGACCTGGAAGATGAGGCTGTATTTACACTTTTTTCCAAGGGGCGAACTACGGGCATTTTTCAGTTTGAATCTGATGGCATGCGGGAGTATCTGAAACAGTTAAAGCCCAGCTGTATTGGAGACTTGATCGCCATGAATGCTCTCTACCGCCCGGGACCCATGGCAAACATCCCTGAATTTATTGCCCGTAAAACCGGTAAATCAAAAATTGATTATATTCACCCTGAATTAGAGCCTGTCCTGAAAGAGACTTATGGTATAATTGTGTATCAGGAACAGGTGATGCAGATTAGTCAAATTATTGGCGGATTCACCCTGGCACAGGGCGATATGCTACGCCGCGCTATGGGGAAAAAACTGAAGGAGACAATGGCGGCTTTTAAGGTGGATTTTGTTGCAGGTGCCAGGAAGAAGAATATTAATGAAAAAAGGGCTGTCAAAATTTTTGATTTGCTGGAAAAATTTGCCGAATATGGTTTTAATAAAAGTCATTCCACTGCCTATGCCATTGTTGCCTATCAGACAGCTTGGCTGAAGTCCCATTATCCTGCTGAATATATGGCAGCCAACTTGTCCTCTGAAATGGATGATACGGATAAGGTGGTTAAGCTCATTGGTTCCGTAAAAAAAATGGGTATGGAAATCATGTTTCCGGATGTGAACACTTCCGCAGCCGAATTTGTTGCCGTGAATGAATCCCGTATTGCTTATGGTATGGCAGCCATAAAAAACCAGGGAACCAAAGCTTCCGTTGCCATTGCTCAATACAGAGAAAAAAAAGGCGTATTTAAAACCCTGCATGATCTCTGCAGCATTGATTCACATGTTATTAACAGAAAGTCCCTTGAAGCCCTGGTGCAGGCGGGAGCATGTGATTCCCTGGTTGGCCATCGGGCGCAACAGTTTGCAGCTATTGATGAAGCCCTCAGGTGGGGGCAGAAATTCAATGAAGAAGCTCTCTCTTCACAGGAATCTCTTTTTGGAGGAGACTCTGCTCTTTCAGCAGTAGCAGCGCCGGTACTTCCCGATGTTGAGGAATGGAGCGTTGAGGAATGTCTGAAAAGAGAAAAGGACAGTATCGGCTTTTATTTGTCCGGAAATCCCCTGGAAAAATATG
Organism: Fidelibacterota bacterium; assembly: GCA_030747125.1. Classification (GTDB taxonomy): domain Bacteria; phylum Fidelibacterota; class Marinisomatia; order SCGC-AAA003-L08; family D37C17; genus D37C17. The sequence continues at coordinate 6,291 of JASLLI010000056.1, forward strand.
AAACAGATTTAGATGAATTTGCCAATGTGAGTCTGGCGAATATTCCCGATAAAAAACCTGAAGAAATTCGCATTGGGGGTATCATCCGAAAAGTGAATACCCGCTATGATAAGAATAATCGTCCCTGGGCAATCGTAGAGCTAAACGGATCTGCAGGAAAAGCAGATATTTTTGTTTTTAATGATGTTTTTGAAAAAACCAAATCTCTGCTGACAGATGATAATTTAGTGTTTATAAAGGGATCTCCTTCAAACCGGGATGATGATCCTGAAAAGTTGAAAATGATTGCCGGTGATGTTTTTCCTCTCGCTGAAACCCGTAGCAGGTTGAGCCGATATGTGAATATCCGTTTAGACAACTCTTATACAGATGCTGATATTATATCACAGATTAAACTTTTGTCATCTGCCCACAAAGGGCGCTGTGGATTCATGCTGCATCTGCAGGCTGAATCTGGTGCTATTCAAAAAATTCGTGCTTCAAAAACAGGAGTATCCCCTGCACCAGACTTTATTTTTAAACTGAGGAATCTTGTTGGTGAAAGAAATGTGTGGATTAGCTGAATACACATCTTTTGTCTGACTTGCCTCCTGTGTTTGTCCGGTCATAAATGGTTAATTCTTAATCCATGAAAGCCGTTATACAAAGGGTTTCCTCTGCATCAGTAACAGTGGAAAATACCATTGTTAGTCAGATTAAAGAGGGGTATCTCCTCCTCCTTGGTGTTGCGCATGAGGATACGGATACAGATATTGATTATCTACTGAAAAAAACTATTGGGTTGAGAATTTTCCCTGACGAAGACAAGAATATGAACCTCTCACTACAAGAGGCTGGTGGCTCGGTTTTGGTGGTGAGTCAGTTCACTCTGTGCGCTGATACACGCAAGGGGCGCCGTCCAAGTTTTATTCATGCTGCACCTCCTGAAAAAGCTGAAAAATTCTATTTGAAGTTTTGCAGCAGCCTAGAAGAACATGGTGTTTCCGTTGAAAAGGGTGCTTTTGGTGCCATGATGCAGGTGCAACTCACAAATGAAGGTCCCGTAACCATTGTCCTGGATAGTAGAAATCCATAGTCAACATCTAATTGTACTCTCCATTTTTATGGGTTCTTTAATGTAAATTTCCCGGCTTTAATTCAAACTATTATGGAAAAGAAAATCAGAATTATCATGGCAAAACCGGGCTTAGACGGCCATGACAGAGGTATTAAAATACTTGCCCGTGCTTATCGAGACGCAGGCATGGAAGTCATTTATCTGGGGCTGCGGCAAACCCCTGAAATGATCGTGGCAGCAGCTGTTCAGGAAGATGCAGATGTTATAGCGCTCTCCATCTTAAGCGGTGCCCACATGACCATTTTTCAAAAAGTCAAAGAGTTGATGGATGCTGAAGGGTTAATTAATGTGCTCCTCACTGGTGGCGGAATCATTCCGGATCAAGATATGAACTCCCTTTCTCAACTGGGAGTTGGAAAGTTATTTGGTCCTGGTACGCCTGTTGACGATACTATCTCCTACATCCAAAACTGGGTACATGACAACCGCAATTAAAACCCTGGAAAAGATGCGTTCCAAAGCCATTGAAGGAGGTGGAAAGGAGCGCCTGCAAAAACAGCACGATAAAGGGAAACTCTCTGCCAGAGAACGCCTGGATATTCTCTTGGATCCCAACAGTTTTACTGAGCTGGATATGTTTGTTAAACACCGTTCTTCTGATTTCGGAATGAACGAACAGAAAATCCTCACCGATGGCGTGATCACCGGCTATGGTGAAATAGAAGGTAGAAAAGTAATGGTCTTTTCTCAGGACTTCACCGTATTTGGCGGCTCACTTTCTGAGGCGTTTGCGGAAAAAATCTGCAAGATTATGGATATGGCATTAAAATCAGGCGTCCCAATTATAGGGTTAAATGACTCAGGAGGCGCAAGAATTCAGGAAGGGGTGGTAAGTCTTGGCGGCTATGCTGATATATTTTTGCGTAATACCCTTGCTTCCGGTGTGGTTCCGCAAATTTCAGCTATTTTAGGTCCCTGTGCCGGTGGCGCAGTCTATTCCCCAGCCATTACTGATTTTGTTTTCATGGCCAAGGAAACCAGTCACATGTTCGTCACTGGTCCCAGTGTGGTCAAAACAGTTACACATGAAGAAGTAAGTATGGAAGAATTGGGGGGCGCTGATACACATGCGTCCAAATCCGGTGTTGCGCATTTTGCCTGTGAAAACGAGGTGGAGGCTTTGCAGAAAATCCGTACACTCCTGTCATATCTTCCTTCCAATAACCTTGACAATCCGCCTGTCATAGATAATGTAGATGATGCAAATCGTCAGAACGAAGAGTTGGACACTCTTATTCCGGAAAATTCTAATAAACCCTATGATATGCACAAAGTTATCAACATTATTGTGGATGGGGACAGTTTTTTTGAGGTGCATGCTGACTATGCCCGGAATATCATCGTAGGCTTTGCACGGCTGGGAGGCCATTCTGTGGGTATAGTGGCAAACCAACCGGCCCATTTAGCTGGTGTTTTGGACATTGATTCTTCTGTTAAAGGAGCGCGGTTTGTTCGTTTCTGTGACGCCTTCAACATACCCATTATCACCTTTGAAGATGTACCGGGATTTCTGCCGGGTACGGAACAAGAGTGGCAGGGAATTATCCGAAACGGAGCAAAACTGCTCTATGCTTTTGCCGAAGCAACCGTTCCAAAATTGACTGTAATTACCAGAAAAGCTTATGGCGGCGCTTACGATGTTATGTCGTCTAAACATATCCGCGGAGATTTTAATTTTGCATGGCCCTCTGCAGAAATTGCTGTAATGGGACCTAAAGGTGCCGTGGAAATTATATTCAAATCTGCTATTTCAAAATCTGAAAACCCAGAAAAAGAAACGGATAAACTAATGGCGGACTATCGAGAAAAGTTTGCAAATCCTTATGTGGCGGCGGAACGGGGATATATTGATGATGTTATCAAACCTCATGAAACCCGGTGGCGGCTGATTAACGGACTGGAGCTGTTGAGTTCAAAAGTTGATAAGAATCCAAAGAAGAAACATGGAAACATTCCCCTGTAAATAATTTCAATGATTGACATCACCAATAAAAAAGCGTTGGAAGATGCCTTTGCAGAAAATTTTGCATCTCCATATTACCCGGTTTTAGCCAACTTATATCTGCAGGAAGGTGATTTGGTTCGGGCAAAAAAAGTCTGTGAAGTGGGCCTTGAACATGACGGAAATAATATAGATGGAAAATTCATTTTAGCAAAGATAGCTTTAGCAGAAAATAAACTCACCGTAGCCGAAAAATGGCTTAAGCTTGTTGTGCTGGAAAACCCGGCTCATTTTCGTGCCCTGCGTCTTCTTGTCAATATAGAATTTCAACTGAAAAGAAGTCACAATACCATTCGGGGGTATGTATTAAAACTACTCCAATATCTGCCTGATGATGCCGAAACACTACATTGGTTGTCGGAACTGGGAGTGGATCAGGAAAAGTCCCTGGAACCTGCAACAGAAGACAACAGCAAAAATATAAAAAACAGCGCTGAAGACAGCCCCTCCCCTGCCAAGCCTTCTTCAAACCCACATAATTCAGATACCTATACTTTAGAGCCTTCTATGGCAACTTTCACTATGGTGCAGGTGCTGAAATCCCAGAAGCATTTTAATCAAGCCATTCTGGTTCTCAATATGTTGGAATCAAAAGGGAAAAATCCTGAGAAAATTGCTGCTCTCCGCAGTGATATTCAATCCTTACTAGAACAAAGCAGGGACAATACCTAAAATTAACCCCCCATTAGACACTCCGGCTCTGCAGGATTTGCTCCCGCTGAACTCCATCTATCATGATGCGAAATTGTATGATGACATTCATTGGTGGAAAAATGACGATATAGATTTCTGGCGAAATATTTATCATGAAACTCCAGGCAGCAAAGTGTTGGAATTAGCCTGCGGAACCGGTCGGCTTGCCCCTTGTTTGTTGGAGGATGGTGCAAGATATACGGGTTTAGAACTTTCTCCCTTCCTGGCTGAAGGAGCAAAAAATAACCTAAAGAATTATTCTTCTGTAAATATTGTTACGGGAGATATGCGCAATTTTCAATTGAATGAAAAATTCGACTTAATTATTGTGGGATTTAATGCCTTTCTCCATTTGTTAGCTGATCATGATGCGTCTGCCTGCCTCATGGCTGTTAAAAATCACATGCATTCAGCCAGCCGGTTTCTCATTGATGTATTTATCCCAAATCCATTGTTTTTATACCGGCCAGAGGGCGTTCGATTTCCTGTTCTGGAATTTACTCATTCAACCACTGAGGAATTGATTACTGTAGAAGAATCGAACATGTATGATACTGACACTGAAATTAATCACCTTACATGGTATTTTTCCTCAAAAGACATCATAGATTTTGCAAGGCGGAAGTTTTCAATCCGCATGTTCTTTCCTTCAAAATTAAATTGTATGCTCATTGATGCAGGTTTTGAAATAAGCCACCAATGGGGTGATTATTATCGCACACCCCTGGGAGACGGAAGCAAGCTGCAAATTTATGATGCATGTCTCCCCTGATAAAATAAAGTCTGAAATCAAAGTCATCTTTTTCGATCTTTTTGGGGTGCTGCTGGGTGTTGATCAGTCCGTTGCAATTCATCACATATCGAAAGTAACAGAAACACCATACCTGCAAACCAGGGAAATAGCTCAGGGAGAAATATTTATGGAATTGCAGAGAGGAGAAATCAACTTTTCAACTTATGTGGAAAAATTAAGAGAAGCAATTCCCAATGGAAATCGCCTTGATACTGACGGTCTCCATCAGGTTTGGATGAACTCCAAAGCAGGTGAAATGCCTGTTGTTTCTTTGTTGGATGGTTTGCAGCAAAAATATGCCATTTGGATCATTTCTAATACAACAGAGGCTCATATTAAAAACCTGCAAGCACAATTTGAATTTTTAAGTTCATTTAATGGCATCATCACTTCTGAAAAAGCTGGAACACATAAGCCTCATCCAAATATTTTTAATTTTGCTCTAAAAGAGGCTAATACCGACGCCTTTTCTTCAATTTTTATTGATGATAGTTATAGCAATGTGGAGGTTGCTAAAAACCTGGATATTGTTTCGCATCATTATATAGA
>JASLLI010000057.1 GCA_030747125.1 Fidelibacterota bacterium
CCACAACATAGATGGTGTAAACAGAATCTACCTGTTGGATCTCCACCGTCGAAAATAATCCCAGGTTGTAGATTCGGTCTCTATCCGCACCTGCTTTGGTAGAATCAAATTCTGCGGGGATGGGATGCTGTAATTCCCGCAGAATAATATGGTCTCGGGTATGTTCATTTCCGATAATGGAAATTGATTCAACAGGTATTGCTCCCACCAATGACAGAAGTAAAAGCAGAATAAAGAAATTTATTGAATACACGATATAAAATTTAGGGAGAAAATAAAAAGCCCCACTCTAAAAAGAACGGGGCTTTTAATGGTTACTATCGTGAAGTTACTTGCGGCCTCGAGCCATTTTTGCCCGGGATACATCACCGTCTTTATCAATAAAATAAAGCCAGCCAGATTCGCGGGTTACGCCGGCATTTGCCACTACTTCAGGATTTCCCCCTTTATTTGCACCGCGTGCCATTTTGGTTCTGGATACATTACCATTTTTATCTAAATAGTACAGATATCCTGACTGTTTAGTAACACCAGTGGTTTTAACTTTTTCTGCCATAATTAACTCTCCTTATTGATTTTATTGTTTGTTTTTCTAACAATCAGCACATAATTCTATGCCTTTCTCCTCTATAAAATCAAGTTATTTTTTAAATTTAAGGGAAAAAATACCTGTTTTCCGGTAAATTTCATTGATTTTGCCCTTCTTAACGAAGAGAAAATTGAACAAAATAGTGTATTTTAGAATGAAATTAGCAAAAAATGAGGGAGATTAGCATGATTTTTCCCTTGGATAATTCCCTCAAATCAAAAAATGGTTTTATGTGATTCGACGATTTTTTTCAAATTCTTCCATTACCTGAATAAATTCCTCTTCAGTCTGGCATTGAAAGAAGGGTGAGAGCGTCTTATTCTCTTTCAGAGTAACAGAGGGAGTGTACCCATAATGATGCCCGGGATAAATTTTGGTCTCTTCAGGGAGAGGTAACAATTCAGTGTAAATACTATTATACAAATGAGAAATATTACTCTTTGAAGATACGGTTCTCCCACTCCTGCCAACAAACATGGTATCCCCTGTAAATATCACTTCTTCCTTTTTATTCCAGAAACACAATGAGTCCGGATAATGCCCCGGAGTATGTATTGAAGTAAACATTTCTGTACCGATGGGTATGATTTCTCTGTGATTAAGGGGGCGGTAATTCTTCGCCAGCTGTTCCTCAGGATGCGGATGCCCACAAATCTGAACTTGGGGAAACTGATATTTCAAATCCTCCAAATATTTGATGTGATCAAAATGGGTGTGGGTAATGAGTATTTTTTCCAACACCAATCCCTGGGAATCAATATACTCAACTATGGCGGTGGATTCTACGGATGCATCCACCAAGGCTGCAATTTGGGTAGAACTGCACCATATGAGGTAAGTGAGGTTTTTATCAAAACCACCCTGAAAGGTTTTAATGTGCATAATGATGAAAAAATTTAGCGTAGAAATTAATGAGTCTGGAGATTTCCCGGAGAGTAAAAAAATATCCCCTGTTATTCGAAATTTCCTTATGCTCATAAATATAGGATATTAACAGTTCATTTTCGGGTATATAATCTGCAAGCTTGATGGATTCGGTAAAAGGCACCATACTATCATTGGCACCATGGAGAATAAACACTTTTTCTTTTATTTTATCGCCCCAAAATTTCGGGGACAGGTTAATAAAGGCATCCTCTTCATTTTCCACAATATCATCAACCAAAGCTTTAATTTCCGGTGTCGCTTCTCCTTTCAAAATGGAATGAAACAGGTTTTGCTGGTCCTTCGGCATGGAGTCAACTACTTTGTCCCTTTCAGCAAAGTTCTCAGAAATCTGATAAGTAAGGGCTGTTTGTATTTTTGTACTGTCCCAATCCAGTGATAAATTTTTTAAAAAATTATGAAAGATTACTACCAAGCCCCACTCATGCGGTGGTATGGTATATGTAGAACCATGAAGAGATATTTCCCCGTTGAGAAGAAATTGTACGATGGTTCTCCCGTCGGAATAAGTACCATAGGTGAGAATGGCTTTAGGTGATGGCAGTTTGCCATTCGTCTCCAACAAGGATTTTAGCATTAATCCACCTCCATAACTGAGACCGACCATGGCAATTTTTTCTGCGGGAACCTGCTGTTTTTCTAACATCCATTTATAAAAATGGTTAAACCATTGAATGTTGATTTCACTGATATCCAACTCTTTCAGTGGTGGAATGCGGGGAATGAATACCGTAAATCTGCTTTCTGCAAGTACTGCCCCCAGTGCCAGCATTTTAGGATGATATTCTCCGTAGGGGGAAGCCCCGGGATACAGAATGACTACATCCTTTGTGCCAGAACTGTTCGTAAAAATTTTCAGGGGAACCTCCTCCCCGGAAATTCCCGGATAGGTGGAATCTTTTATGGAAATACCTGCTGGTACAGTTTCTTTGTTTTGCACCAGTTTAAATATAAAGCCTGTGGCTCTTACATAGGATTTAATATCCGGCAATTTAATCTATCAGAATATATTTAGAGGAAAAATATGGAATAGGATTCCCTGAATCACCTGTAATTTAGGGGAGAATAAATTACCAAATCCAAACTCATAATAAACTCTACATAAATTTTCTCTCCGATAACTGGAATTTTTCATATTTTTTCTATGTAGATAAATATGGAAGTATTTAGATTAAAGGGCTACTGATTGGGGTATTCATGTATGAAACCTCAATATATAGTGTTAAAGTATTACTTTAAATAAATGTTGACTTGAATTTGTAATCTTTCATAAGTTCAAATATCGGATGACGGCATAAGTTAAATTAAAAGAGGTCATTCGGGGTTTATTGATCTAAAAGGCTAATGGGTGGTTCTCAACACCAGAAAAACGGGGAACAAATTCTCAAAGGGCTGCAAAGCCAGATTGGGAAGCAAACCAAAACAAAAAGGAGAAAAACAATGAAAAACGCAGCAGCAATGATTAATGAAGCGGCAGTTGCACTAGTAACCTTATTAAAAGGCTTAATAGTAGCAGCCGTATTTGCTGGAATCCTCTTCAATCTGCCAGGTGGCTGGGGCAACCCTATCGGTGGTATTGTTGATTTGGTTAACGCCTTCATGGGCGGAGGCCTGGGAGGATTGCTTGCACTCCTCGTATTTGCTTCATTTATAAAATAACATACCTATATGGGGAGGGTCACCCTGATCCTCCCCATCGTAAATTCTTAACTATAAGGAGATTCGAATGAAGCAAATTATATCCTCAGTAAACGAGTGGATCACTGATATAACCGGGCTATTGCAGGGCTTGATTGTTCTGGGGGTTGTTGTGGGAATTCTATTCAATGATTACTTCGGAGTCATTGGTGGAATCAGCAACCTGATGGGACAAATTGGAGAGAATGGTCTTGCAGGACTCGTAGCATTATTACTCGTTGTACTATGGTATAAAAAATAAAGGTATGGAATATTACCTGTTTTCAGGATAATCGGAAAATTCTGAAAACGAAATGATTCAGGATCTCGTCGGATAGGAAAAGCCCCAATTGGGGCTTTTCTGATTTATCGAACCGGCACTAAATGCCCCAGTATATATCCTAAAACAATTCCTGTTAAGAGGGTGAAAACAATGAGCCGGTGGGTTACTACATCCTTTCCGTACCCCTTTTTAATTGCATAAGCAGAAGTAAAATATCCCAATCCATTTAATATCCAGAAAAAGGGTATTGTAAATACTTTCACAATGAGTGGTCCTATAATGGGAATCAATCCCACTAAAGCAGTTAATCCGGCAAAGACATTGGTGATATATCCCAGAACTATGGTAATGATGGTGATTGCCCGAATATCTAATTGGAAGACGAGCATCAAATACACCACGATGCCAATCCCCGTCAGAGTAAGGAGGGTTTTGGGGTTGGATTTAATAAATTGAATGATTTTTTCTGACATATCTAACTGGTTTTATCTCCTCTTCCATCCAAGATTGATAGCAAAAAAACTGGCTATTCCCATGCAGGATATATACAGATCATGACAGAGGAACCAGTAGCAAAAATGACTAAACTGCATCTTTTCACCCAGTTGCCTGGAACCAATAAAATAGAGCAGGAATTCCAGGATAAATTTAAGAAACATAATTTTTACACATACAGTGAGGAAAATTAAATTGGTAGTTACCCCCATTAATAATAATCCAGTAAGCCCAAGGGAGAGGAGAAAGGCGGCAGCAAATGCCATATAAAACACTGGATTATATTTCCACATGTGATTGGCATCTCCTGACCAGCGAATTCTCTGCCTTAAAAACCCACCGATTGTTTTTTCCTGTCTGGAAATTACCCGTGCTTCAGAGGATGAGTTAAAATGTATTTTTGCCTTTCCTTTGTTTCGGCAAATTTGTAAGAACAGAGAATCGTCCCCCTGAATCTCATCGTAAATATCTGTAAATCCACCAACTTTTTCATATAAACTTTTTCGGTAAGCCTGGTTCTGACCACTGCTACCCCATGCTCTGCCTGCCTGGATGGCTCCTCTGGCGGCAACCATAAGAAGGAAAAAGTCCATGGACTGAAACCAAGTGATGAGGTTAAAACCTGCGGGTACAACTGAACTTCCTACCACAAAATCTGAATCTTCAGAAAAACAGGCAGCCATACTGCGAACCCAGGATATGGGTGGAAGGCAGTCCACATCAGTAAACAATAACCATTCATGCTGTGCGATTTTAATCCCTGCATCCAAAGCTCTCTTCTTCCGGGATAGTTTAAAATCTCCGGTTGTAGAAGATTCAAGGATGAATCTGTCATCTTCTGCCGTTTTCTCTTTGATTAGTTTGGAAGTGTTATCCGTTGATTCGTCATCTACCAGAATAAATTCCATTTCCCCTTTATAATCCTGTTGTGATAAAGCATCCAACAAACGCGACAGAGAGTTTCCCCCATCTCTTACGGCTACAACTACAGAAACAGGTAGGTGCAAATGAGTATTTGGTGGAGCACTGCTGAATAAATTCCCGCTGATAAACCAAATGATGGTTACAGAATAAATCAGCAGGGTACCTAAAATGATATGGGTGAAAACTTCCATTTAGAGAGACAGAAAACTTCCGGCGATGAAAAAGTACAGGGTTACTCCAATTATATCAATAGCGGTGGTAACGAAAGGACCTGTTGAAATTGCAGGATCAAAGTTTATTTTTTCCAGAAATATGGGTATTACAGATGCAACCAAACAAGCTAAGCTCATAGAGGAAAAAATGGACAAACCTACTATGAGACTTAATTTGACAGGAGAATGAAATTCAATAAATTGAAAACCAACCAGTATTCCTAATAATAGACCATAAATAATGCCCAGCAGCATTCCCACTCTGATTTCCTTTAAGATAACTTTCGAGACTTCTTCCAGATTCACATGACCCGTGGCGATACCCCGAACGATAATGGTGCTGGTTTGTGTACCTACATTCCCTCCCATCCCCATAATCACAGGAATAAACGCTGCAAGGGCGACTGTCTGATTTAAGAGAGATTCAAAAGCACCAATTATACCCAAAGCAACCACACCGCCAATCCAACTTGCCATGAGCCAAGGAAAGCGTGTACCGGCATTTTGCAAAGTGGTTTTAAGGAGAATATCCTCATCTTCCCCGGCACCTGCCATTTTCATCATGTCCTCAGTTGCTTCTTCTCTGATCACATCTATCACATCATCCACTGTGATGATTCCCACCAGTTTTCTATCTTTTTCTAAAACGGGCAATGCCAAATAGTTGTACTGTGTTACCAATTCTGCAACTACCTCTTGATCTTCCCGGGGAGTTACATAGATAAAATCTTTTTCCATTATTTCAGATAATAACAGGTCCGGTTTATTCAGAAGTAATTGCCGCAGCGACAATACACCAACCATGACTTCATCCTGATTTACCACATATATATAAAATGGCATTTCCACATCTTCACCCATAAGCTGGAATTTTTCAATGGCCTGTGCCACTGTTAGGGAAGCATGAAACGCCATGTATTCATGAGACATGATTCTGCCTGCACTGTCATCGGCGTATTGCAGTACTTCAGATAATTCTGCCTGCTCCTTTGAATTGAGGAGTGCCTTAATATCATCGGCATTTTCTTCCGGGAAGGAGTCTAATAATTCAGCCAATTCTTCAGTAGGCATCACAGAAATAATGGATGCTGTTTCCAATGCTGAATAGTTTTCAAATATTTCAGGAATTAAAGCATGGTCCAGTTCCTGTAAAAATAAGGGAAGTCCTTCCATGCGCTGCACGTATTTGAAGATATCCTGCCGTTCTGCAGAATTGAGATAGCGGTATACACACGCCAATTCAGCGGGGTGGGTTTTGTGGATGAGTTTATAGAGAGTTAGGCGGGCATTGCGCCGGTATAAACGGCGGATGGTATCCAGGGAGACCCTGCCCTGATTCTCATGCAGTTCAAGGGGCAATTGTCATCCTCCATTTCAGGCAGTTTCCAGAAAACTTTGTTCTTCCATCCACTCATCACTGACAAATTTTGTCATATAGTTTCTTACGGAGTCAGGGAGAATAACCAGACATTTATCTCCTTCCTCCAATCGTTCTGCCTTCTGCAATGCTGCCCAGACAGCTCCACCGGAGGATCCTCCAATAAGGAGTCCTTCTTCTTTGATGAGGCGCCGAGCCATTTGAAAGGATTCTGCATCGGGGAGTTTAATGTACTCATCTATAAGGGAATTATCAAGCACATCAGGAAAGAAGTCATAACCAATTCCCTCTACATGGTAGGGATAGACCTCTTCCCCACCTCCTAATATGGAACCGTAGGGGTCAACACCGATAATAGTAATATGGGAGCGCTCTTCTTTCAGCCGTTTAGCTAATCCTGTGATTGTGCCGCCGGTACCCACTCCTGCGACTACCATTTTCAAAGAATCATCGAAATCTTCAAGAATTTCCTGAGCGGTATTTTCGTAATGAGCCTCAGGGTTAGCAGGGTTGGCATATTGATCCAAAATATGTGAGTTGGGGATTTCATCATTCAGTTTTTTAGCAACACCAATATGAGATTCAGGTGCATCCCAGGCTGCTTCAGTGGGGGTGCGAACTATCTCTGCACCTAAGGCTTTGAGTACGACTTCCTTTTCCTGACTCATTTTTTCAGGCATAGTGATGATCATGCGATAGCCTTTCACTGCAGCCACCAATGCCATACCTATACCGGTATTTCCGGAAGTCGGTTCGATAAGGGTGTCTCCCGGTTTGATTCTGCCTTCAGCTTCTGCCTTCTCCACCATATTCAGTCCGATGCGGTCTTTTACAGATCCACCTGCATTGAAAAATTCGCATTTCCCAAAGAGGTCACAACGCAGATGCGACCCTATACGGTTCAATTTCACCACCGGAGTTTTTCCAATTGCTCCTAATATATTTTCTAAAATCATCGTATTCCTTAAATAATTGTGAACCACCAAGTCATAGAATCACAGAAAAAATTTTTATACCTATCTCCGTGTCTCTGCGTCTCAATGGTAAGAAAAACCCTGCTTAAAAAGGGGTGGAAATTTAGCCCAGTCTGTTTTGTTTATTGAAAAGATTAAAATGGGTTATGGATGATAGTTGATGGTTGTTCGATGTTCGTTGATAGGGGAAAAAGGTAAAACCGAAGGTTCCAATTGAAAAGTATTCTTTTCCCCAAAAAAAAACTTCTGTCTTGGTGAGTAAGTATATACTGAGCGAAGCCGAAGTAAAGTATCCCACACTTTTGTTGGTTTAACGAGCCATTGAGATTCTTCTAACTGCATTCCCCCGGAAGGCAGGCATACCTCAGAAGGACAGAAAAGTCAGGGGTTCCCTCGCCTGAAATTCGGAAAGGGAAACCATGTTGCAATTATAATTTCCTCCTTTCTCCTTTTTCCCTTCTCCTTTTTCCAGTTTTCCCACCTAAATTTCCACCTTTACATTTCATTAAATCCACATAGAGGTCAGTTTTATGAATAATTCAAAAATTGCTATATTGGGCTGCGGTAATATTGGCTCTGCTATTGCCAAAGGACTCAATAAATCAGGGCAGTATCTTGCTACAAATATTACACTCACCCGCAGAAAAATTGAGCACCTTCAATCTATGGGTGATTCCGGTTTTAATATAACTGCAGACAACAGGGAAGCTATTAAAAAGGCTGAAGTAATCATCCTCGCTGTAACTCCCGGGCAAATCAACGAATTATTAGAAGATATTGCCACCCAAATAAATAAAACTCATTTGGTAATTTCCATAGTATCCGGTGTATCCATTTCTGAAATTCAATCTATGGTGGGGTCTGAAATTTCTATTGTAAGAGCTATGCCCAATACGGCAGCAGCTATATGTGAATCCATGACCTGCCTTTCTTCCATTCCCCAATTTGAAGATGGTCTAAAGAATGCTCAGTCCTTTTTTAATACGGTGGGTAAAACTCTGATAATTGATGAGGAGCAGATGGCTTCAGCTACAGCTCTCTGTGCCTGTGGCGTGGCATTTTTCCTAAGAACTATCCGTGCTGCTTCTCAAGGGGGAATTGAAATAGGATTTCATTCTGATGAGGCATTTACCATTGCTTCCCAAACTGCCAGAGGTGCTGCCACCCTTCTTTTAGATAACGACTCCCACCCTGAAGCTGAAATTGACCAGGTGACTACGCCTATGGGAGCCACCATTGCAGGACTAAATGAAATGGAGCATCAGGGCTTCAGTTCTGCTATGATAAAGGGAATCACCACCTCCACAGAAAAAGTTTCCAAACTATTCAAGAAAAATTAACCTGTTCTATTCAAGATCAGCGTAATGAATAATATTGGTTTCATCATAAAAATGAAAAGTCTATAATACTTTCTAAACAATTCCTGTATAATCATCCCTCACCAAGATTATCATAATTTTCAATATATTTCTAATTTCTCCTCTCAAGAGGACGGAAAGGATCAAAAAAGTCAATAAACCTGAATTAATCCTCATTATAGGTTTTTTAAACTGAATAATTTTCCCATTAAAAAGTTAGGTGTTGAGTTTTACCTCAGGGATGATGTTCTGCAAATCAGCAGAGAATTATTGGGGAAGGTAATTTGCACCCATATTAACGGAAAATTTACATCCGGTACGGTTGTTGAAACCGAAGCTTATGCCGGCGTTACTGACAGGGCATCCCATGCCTATAATAACCGTCGCACTCCCCGTACTGAAACAATGTTTGCCGAAGGGGGTACTGCCTATGTGTACCTTTGCTATGGTGTCCACCACCTTTTCAATATCGTCACAAATGTGGTTGGTGTTCCCCATGCTGTTCTCATCCGGGCAGTGGAACCCATAAATGGCATTGACATTATGCTTCACCGCCGGAATATGGTAAAAGCTCATCCCCGCCTTACTGCCGGCCCCGGCTGTCTCACGCAGGCATTGGGTATCCATACCTCTGATTCAGGAAGCTCGCTCCTTGGTGACACTATCTGGATAGAAGACGGCAAATCAATTCCGGATAGACTTATTAAGACCAGCCCACGAGTCGGTGTAGATTATGCAGGGGAAGACGCCAAACTCCCCTGGAGATATTATATTGAGAATAACCCCTGGGTGAGCAGGGTTTCCAAAAAAATTTCTGAGGATGAGCGCACTATAAGTTAAATTCATATACAAGGTGAATCCTTTAAGGTGGCAGGGATGAGATTTTTCACCATTGACCCTAAACTAATCAGGCAGCCCAATTCTTCAATTCCCTTCACCAAATTACAATGTAACGGATTATTACAAGCGTTGTCACAAATCCTGTACTATCGTATTATTTACCAGAGGTTTTACCTGTAAAATTGATTTCAACAGGAGATTGACATGAAAATTTATAAAAGTATAATAATTATATTACTCGTTACAACGGGGCTCTTTGCCGTTATTAATCAATTTGAAGATTCTTATTCCAGAATCCACCAGATATCTTCTGATTTCCAGACCATCACCTTACCGGAAGTGGATGTTAATTCTCTCCTTTCTGAAGAACATGCAAAAGCCGGTATAGGTGTACCGATTCGGTTCGGATTTACCCACGAAGTGCAACTGAGTTCTGATAACTCAGGACACTGGGAGGAAATGGAGGACGGGGGAATGTTGTGGCGTTTAGGACTGCATTCCCCCGGTGCTTTTGCCTTGAAAGTGCATTTCAATCAATTCACTCTCCCTAAATGGGGAGAATTCTATGTGTATTCTGCTGATTATGAAATGCAGTTAGGTCCCTATACTCACCAGGACAATCATGAATCCGGCACCTTTGGCATCCCGCTGGTAAAAGGAGATCATATTGTATTGGAATACTACCATCCCAATAAGGATTTCCAATTACCACAACTCCACCTTGATAAGATAGTGCACGATTATAAGGACATTCACAATTGGAGTGAAAGGGATGATGATCGCAATTGTGGTGACAATGTAGCCTGTTCTTCTGCCAATGCCTATGAAGATCAGGTAAATTCTGTCATCTATTTGGAAATGGGGCAGTATATCTGTTCCGCTTCCCTGGTGAATAATACCGCCCAGGATTTAAAACCCTATGTACTCACCGCTTATCACTGTGTTGAAGGCGAAGGTAATATTGGATCGCACAACTGGTTTACTTTTTATTTTAATCATCAAAGTTCCTCCTGCAGCGGAAGCAGCGGCTATTATGGGAATTCAGAAACAGGATCATATATCCGTTCATGGGGAAATACAAACTCCTCAGATTTTGCTCTGTTAGAAATGGATGATGATCCCTCTTCCTGGTGGGATCCATATTTTGCAGGATGGTCCCGTTACACTTCCTCTCCGACAATTTCCACAGGAATTCACCATCCCGGGGGTGCAGCAAAAAAAATCAATTTTGATAATGACCAAGCCTATGGCTGCAGCTGGTATGGCTCCAATACCCATTGGTGTCTTACCTGGGATGATGGAGGCACAGCCGGAGGCTCATCAGGCTCTCCTGTTTTTAATTCTGATAAGCGCATAGTAGGTCAACTCACCGGAGGTACGGGAGCTGACTGTGGAAACGGCACCGATTACTACGGAAAATTTTCTAAATCCTGGTCTAACAGCAATTCTTCAAGTGGTAACCTGAAAGCTTGGCTGGATCCGGGGAACACAGGTGTATATACTCTTGATGGAACTTATGATGGTAATTCGGTAGTTTGGGGTTGTACAGATTCCAATGCCTGTAATTATAACCCGGAAGCTACTGATAATGACGGCAGCTGTACCTATCCTCAGGGTACCTGTGACTGCAACGGAAATCCCACCGGAAATTACTGCAATTGCAACGGTGCCGTATATGACAGCTGTGGAGT
>JASLLI010000058.1 GCA_030747125.1 Fidelibacterota bacterium
TCCGGTAAATCGGGAATTCCTTTAAAATGATCAAATGCCTGTTTTGCCATAATTATTAATTATTGATTACTTAATCCAAATTTTTGCACTACCCACCCCATTATGAAAAATGCTGAGCCTATGCCCAATAATTTATAATCCATGAGGTGTGGGAATTTACTCACAAATCCGATGCCGATGATAATCAATCCTGTAAATTGTAATCCCTTACTGACATAGTACATCAGGCGGATTCCAATGTTGCAGGCTGGTCCTCTTCAGCAAGTTCCACGAGTATATCAATATTATCCCTGAATCCACGATGTTCCAGCAGAGTAGTATATAGGAAATGGATAAAGGAAAGTATAAACAGACTACCATGTATCCAACCTGAAACTGAGCCCGTTTGCACAGCGCCACCCAAAATGAATACTGTTCCCACCAGTACCATATTCAACGTGAGATGTGGAAAGAGTAACATCTTCCCCTTTTTCACTTTTTCATAACTCTCAATTCCTCTGCCGGAGATTTGAATAGATTTTTTAATTGCAGTCCCTGAGCCAATGAAATAAAACATGATGAGGGTCTGGGTAAACATATAAATAATGGCAGTGATGAGAGCAAATTGAGCATGACTTGCATTCATAACCTGAAAATGAAAATAGCCCTGTAATCCTGTTAGAAGCAGCAGGATAAAGGTGACCAAAATACCAATATAACTGGTGATCATCAGTCCCCACATAAGTTTAGTGTTTGACCCCGTTTATAATTTTCATCCTTTTCCGGATGCATTGGTTCTTTCTACCAATCTTCGTCATCCTCATCTTCTTCATCGTCAGATTCAAAATCATATCCATGCTGTTTGAAATAGGATTGAATTTCGTTTGTAATATCCACCTTACCTTTAATGGAATATACATAATCTCGTAGTCCTTCCAGCATGGCTTCCTGGTCTCCATTCATTTTCATTACATATTTCCCCCAGTCAGACTCAGCCCCCGGCAGTGTAAGGATTTCTTCATCCGGTAGGAAAGGTGCCGGCATTTTTGTCCCCGGCATAATATTCTGTGGATCCCGCAGCCACTCTATTACCCAGTCCGGGTGGAGCCGTTCTTTAGTGAGAGCAAGGTTAGGTGCCCAAGTCTGTGCCCCCTGTTTGGGAAATTCAGTGCCATAGAAGTGACAATTATTACAGGCTCCCAATTCGTGTAATTTCTTCCCTGCTTTAAATTCAGTTGTGGAATTATCCACGTGAAATTCTGATTCAAAAGAGAGGTTATTATCATCCCAATGTTGGAATGCCTTAATGATTGCATTCCATTCCTCATCTGTGAGAGTAAAGGAAGGCATACGCACCTGAAGATTGGGTCTGATAACCATGGGATGTTTAAAAAACTTGAACAGCCAATCCGGTTGTACCTTTGCGCCTTGTGTATTAAGGTTTGGTGGTGCATATTCAGGAGCAGAATAGTTTTCTGCTATTTGTCCACCAAATCCGTCAATAACATGGCATCCCTTACAGTTATAGTCCCTGATGAGTTTTCTGCCCTCATACACCATGGGGTCATCCACTGCTCTGGAAGCCAAAACGGACTCGCCTACTTTATCATCGTTTAACCCTAATATGGTTGTGACTATAGCTTCAATTTCTTCCGGTTTCAAATTGAAATTAGGCATACGCAGTTTATCTTCAGGGGGTATTTCCTTCCCCTCATCAAAATATCGGGGATTCTTTAATTTTTCTGTAAACCAGGTGTAATTATTATGATCCAAATGATGCTGGAATCCAAAATCCAGTTTGTCTACAGGTTTAGAGCCTTCAACGGTAAGTTCAGTTCCAATAGGTTTGGCCTTTTCATACCCGGGAATATTGTGACAGCCAAAACAACCGTAATAGCGAATACTCTTATCAGCAACATATCCAACCTTATCCTCATAAGACATGGCATCTAACCGTGATTCAGATTCTTTTTCGGGATACATTTTTTTCAGCCAGCCTAAAGCAATTTCATCCAGTGCCTCAGTAGAAATTTCCAAATCATCCTGCTCTTCAAATTCTGCATTATTAAAGCTGAGAAGATAAGCAGTAATATCCTTGGCTTCAGCGTCAGTAAGGCGCAGATCGGGCATTCTGGTCTCATGCCAAAAAGAATTGGGGTCTTTCAGCCAATTATAGAGCCATTCAGCAGAAGTTTTAGACCCAAGTCCTATAAGATTAGGTCCATGTTTTGAAAGCATCCCTTCCAGTGTGTTCACTTGTGGCAGATTATCCGGATCTGGTTCAAGCACATGGCAGCCCTTACAACCTACCACATTGAAGAGCGCTTCGCCGGCAACTGCATCCCCCATGTATTTGCGGTTATTACGAGTGCTGAATTTCTCACCATCTTTGAAGAGGTATTCCACCATAGTTGCAATTTCAGTTTCGTTTCTTTTCAGTGATTCCTCATCGGAATTATTCGTTTGACCAAAGAAGGAGGGCATACGGGTATTATGTCTGAAACTCTGAGGATCACGAATCCATTTTGCAGTCCATTCTTTATCCACTTTTTCATTCAGACGAGCCAGGTCAGGTCCGGCTTTTCTGCGGTTGGGATAGGTTTGAATTGCATGGCAGCCATTACAGCCATACTTATCTACCAAGGCTAAGCCATGAGAGAGTTTGTCAGCACCTTTAATCTGCACTTCATCATTATGGCATTTAAAACAACTTGCTTCAGAATAGCGGGTAGGCAGCATGGGCTTCAGCCAATGGTGCATTTTATGCCAATGATATTCATCTTCCCATTCTTTCTTTTCATCCGCATTGGAAGGTGTGTGAGTTGCTGAGGTGAAATTTGTCCCCCTTCCCCTTCCGTTATGACAGCCTGTACATCCAAACTCCTCATAGGGATGCGGTGAAGATGATGTGAGATACAGATCTAAATCCGGGTGAGTGGTAAAGGGCTGCTCTGCATCC
Organism: Fidelibacterota bacterium; assembly: GCA_030747125.1. Lineage (GTDB taxonomy): Bacteria > Fidelibacterota > Marinisomatia > SCGC-AAA003-L08 > D37C17 > D37C17. The sequence goes on from JASLLI010000058.1 coordinate 2,939, forward strand.
ACATAATCGGGATTGGCAATACCTAAATGGCAGCTGGTGCAGCGGTCAACTTCCGGAACGGAAGCAAAGTTTACATTGTACTTAATATCAGGAAGTACCACCTGCTCTACCTTATAATAAGGGGCCATAAAATCAAGAATGGGAAGGTCCCGCACAATATCGCCTAATTTATTAGCGAAACTCATGCGGTCTCTGTCTAATTTGGAGAGCTTCCTGTCAACAAGATTTACTTCCTTCAGTACCTGGTTGAGTTCATCTTCGGCAAGTTTTCTTTCAGCTTGCATATTCTTAATGGAAGCATCCTGTGCCAGCATTCTGCCTTCAAAATCTTCTTTTTTCAGCTTCAGCTCATACAACTCTTCAAGAAGCCCATTATAATATTCCTCTGCTTTTTTAAGCTCGTCTCCATGCCCATGAATCTTCACCGTTTCATACTGATATTTTTCAGCATCCACTATGGATTTTGCATTGAGGAAGTTCATATTGGCTTTATAGAACTTTGCACTGACATTATCCAATTCAATTTGTGCAGTCTCAATTTCCCCTTGTTTATTATCCAACGCAGTCCGAGCAATTTGTAGTTTTTCTTCAAATTGTACTCTTTCCTGTTTCACTGCTTCCAGTTCTGAATCTAATTTTTCTTCAGCTTTGAGAATTTCCATCTTTCTGAATTCTCTCTGATAGACCTTAAAGTCATCATCATTATCATCAATGAACATCCATATCATGGAAACCATGAATACAACACTTGAAATGGCAAACCATTTATTGAGGAGTTTTATATTCCAATATCTTTCGTCGTTCAAAATTCAGTCTCTATTTTAAATATTAAAGAACCATTCAGGAATTGCAACAATGTATTTCAGATTAAACATCCAGCGCAGATACATCTTAATGGGTAGTGCAAACATTGTTAATCCAAACAACATGAGTGTTGCATAGCGTACGGGTCCGTAATGATCATATAAATGTTTTAGTTTGGTTTTTGCCAATAGAATAGGCATGATAAACAAATACCCAATTACGGCAACAAAGCCCACAGACTCTCTTGCAATGATATTTACAGGCAATCCTTTATTCAGTAGTTTCACCCATACATATTCAGATAAATTCACATTGGTGAGGGGCACCACTTTATGAGGATCCCACCATTCGAAGGGTCCGAAGAAATTCCAGTTGGGTCCTCTAAAGAAGGTACCTATGATGATGAGGAAGACCCACAGCACCAGCCATCCGTACATGAAAATAAAATACCCAACCCTTCTTTCTTTAAAGGAATAGTATCCTTCTCCTTTTTTGTTTACATCCATATAGGGAATTGCCATCATACCAAAGATAATGAACATAGGGAAGACAATCCCTGCAAGCCAGGGGTCAAAATACACCAGCATCTCCTGCAGACCCAGAAAATACCAGGGGGCTTTTGAGGGGTTTGGCGTTGCTGCCGGGTTTGCAGGCTCCTCTAAAGGGGCCGGAATCAAAATGGACCAGACAATGAGGGCTACCATAAATAAAATGAGAGCAATCAATTCAATATATACCAAGTCGGGCCAAACCAATACCTTGTCATCGGGGTCATTCCACTCCTCCGGTTTTTCCCCTCTGTCAAGTCGTTCATCGTTTGCATAGGCTTTTTTCATTCCCAGCCAGGTGAGGAAATACATGGAATAAATCATGAGAATGATGGGAATGTTATCAGGTTTGGTCATGGTGAGGTTGAAATGAGGGTCAAAATAACCAACGATAAAAAAGAGAGTAATTAATACAAACACCCAAAATCCACCTGCATTCGTCCATAATTTATAAACGCCCCATTGCCGGTTTTTCTTCTCGAAGTAGTCACTGGGTGGAAATATGAAAGGGAATGCCACCGTCAACAAGGTAAATGAGATGGTGGGTGCTGATAAGAAATCAATGAAAGATTTAATATAACTCATAAATATCCTTTGTTTATAGTGGGCCGGAAATTCCGCCGTCTTTTCTAATTCTCCAGAAATGTACTGCCATAAAGATCATGGCAATAAAAGGAACTGCAATACAATGCAATACATAAAATCGCAACAGGGTAGCTTCTCCAACAAATCTGCCTCCCAACAATGCAAAACGTACATCAGAGCCCATGTGTACAAGGTTTATATCCCCGATAGCCAGTAAGGATGCTCCCGGTCCTTCATGCCCAATAAAGGGGTGTGCTCTGGCCATATTGGTTCCCACTGTTACCGCCCAGATAGCTAGCTGGTCCCATGGTAGAAGATAGCCTGTAAAGCTGAGAAACATAGTAAGGGTCATGAGCAATACTCCAACACCCCAGTTAAATTCCCGAGGTGGTTTATAGGAGCCTGTCATAAAGACCCGTAGCATGTGAAGCCAAACAGTGAGTACCATAGCATGGGCACCCCACCTATGCAATTCACGCATGATTCCCAGAGGTACCTGCTCTGTGAGATCAATGATGTCCGTGTAGGCATATTCAACGGTGGGTCGGTAATAAAACATGAGCAGTATGCCGGTAATGGTAAGTACTACAAACAGGAAGAAGGACAGTCCTCCCATACACCAGGTATACCCAATTTTTACTGCATGTTTCGGCAAACGGGCAGGGTGCAGATGGAGGAATACATTGCCCAGTACTGCATACATCCGCTGGCGGCGATTTCTCGGTACACCGGAACGAATAATTGATTTCCATACCTGGGATTCCCCAAGTCTTTGTAATAGTGTTTCTTTTTTTTCTTCTTTAGCCATGATGTATATCTTTTAAATTTTCAAAAAGGAATCAGACATTTCCCATTCGCCCTTTTCCCATTTGAAAGATTTTGTTTTATCTACAATAATTTGACCATCTGCAGCCAGGTATATGGCGTGGCGTTCCAGGGGGCGTGGCGCAGGACCTTCAAAATGAATTCCTGATTTACGGAAACCACTTCCGTGGCAGGGGCATTTATATTTCTGTTCCACTTCCAGCCAATTTGGTGTACAGCCAAGGTGAGTGCAAACGGTAGAAAGTGCATAAATGCCTTCTTCATCTCTTACTACCCAGACAGCATGTTTTTTCTTAAATCGGGTGTCAACCTTGCCAATGGTAAAATCATCAGGATACCCGATTTTAAAGGATTGAGGCGGTTCAAATAAAACATTGGGAAATAAAAATCGGATCAATACAGTGAAAAATCCTCCTGTTGCTCCTACAAAGGCCAACCATCCGATAGAGAGCCAGCTTAAAAATCCCTTTCTGTCCAAATCAGAACCGGTTCCTTCATTGATGGATGCCTTGGGAATAACTTTTCTTTCAGCCATTAATTATATTTTCCTGTTATAGGTTTTGTCTAATGTTTTGATTGCCAGATCTCTGATCTGCATATTGTGATCAAGAGTAGCTAATCTGGTTAAATTGTTAATGAATTTCTCTGAAGGAATTATAGAAGTTGCTTGTATTGCTACCAGTATCGCCTGCACCTCTTCTTCAGCATCCACCTCTTTGAAATTTTTAAAATAACTGCGATCTAATAAATTTGTAATGACGGGAACACCTGCATCATCTCCAAGTTTTGCAAGGGCTATGGCAGCATCCCAGCGAATATTTGCTTCTTCATCATCTAACAATTTTTGTAAAATAGGGATAATGGAAGGATCATTCATATTACCAAGGGCAATGGTGGCAGCCAGTCTCTCTTCTGTGGAATGTGCCTCATTGGTAAATTCGAAAAGGGCTTCCCGAGCTGGCAGAAAGGGGAGATTTCCCAACGCTTTTATCGCAGCTACCCGACTACCCTTATCTTTATCTTCAAGGCCGGTCAGTAAGGGCTTTCCATATATTTTTTCACTGGTTCTGCCCATCGCCAATGCGAGATACATCCGAACGGTAGGGTCATCATGAATGGAATGTTCATACACTGAAATCATTTTTTGATGGAATCCATCATCAAGGGGGATCTGTTCGGGGTGAGCCAATAGTTTGGATAATTCATAAGCTGCCTGCCAGCGTTTGGTTGCAGCACCATATTGAACATCCGTTAAATAATCCATTGGGGAATTGGTTTCATAGGTAAGTACCTTGAACATGAAAAAGAACATGACACCAAAGATGGTGATCATGAGGGGAATGAGGAAAAATGCATAATACAGGGTATAGACCTTGCTGCTATTCTCCCGTTTTTGTGGCGGTGAATCAGCCATTATTGTTGATAAAGGTAAAATTCTCCCAAGAATGTTAGCCCCTAATTTAAAGGTATTTTAAAATATGGGGAAAAGGGTTATTTATTGGTTTAAGAGAATTTATTCTGCAGGAGAATTCTCTGTCTTGCTTTCCTTCAATAAATGGTCAGTAATTCCTTTTAACCGGCTCACTTCCTTTTTCAATTTCACCACTTCATTTAATGCAAACAGTAGAAAGATAAAACCACAGACAGCAAACAAAGTATATAGGGACTCCAATTAGGTATCTTCCTTTTTACTTAGTTTACGAAATTCTAATGTGAGCAACAGGGGAAAAAATAACAGAATGAGTAAACTAAACAACATACCTCCCACTACCCATTCCAAATTGATCATAAGCCATTCGAAGGTGAGCCATTCAAAATATTTTTCCATTTAGAACACTTCCAGTACCAACCACAGGTATAACCCCATTAAGAAGGTACAAATAATCATGGAAATCCATTTAAAAGCGGTACGGTATGACTTTGCTTCTGACATCAATAGGTTTCGGTTTTTTCCTTGCTACCGTCCTCTTTATAATAAGTCCAAACTCCGTTGGGAATACCATTTTTTAAGCTGCCTATTCTTTTGATATTTCCATTTTCATAGAAATAGATCAAAGGACCATTTGGTTTTCCGTCTTTATAATGTCCTTCATATTCCCGTTGACCATTATCATAGAGGTCATAAATAACCCCTGAGAAGGGATCATCCTCCTTTAACAGATACATTTTCCCTTCAAACTGGATGGCTTCATCAATGGAAATCTCCTGCTGTTCACCACAGGATATCTGTAAAGCAATACAACTGCTCAATACTATATTTTGTAAGAATTTCAGAGCAGCAAATTTATACCCCTGCTGGTTGAAACAGGGAATTGAAATTTTTATAAGAGAGATTTAATTCTGAAGGATTCTATTCTGAATAATAAATAAGATAGGAAGACATGGCAATCTCAGGACAGTAGCCGTCTCCCTGACAGGTTGGCGGGGTGACACAACTATTGCCAACTACCCTGCAAGCATCATATTGAATCACATTTTCCTCACCAATGGAAATATAATCAGTAATATCGGTAATAAAAGGAGCTACATCCATACCGGGGCACCAGCCGGCTCTGCCATAACCCCAGGTTCCAAATTGATTAGGTACCACACCCTGAACGATGGTTTCCAACTCCATACAATAATTGTTGTCACCTGCTTCAGGATGGTCTTTCTGGAATTCATAGGTTCCCCCATTTACCGTAAAGATATGCCGCGAATTACAGAACTCGGCACAATTATAACAACCGGCAGATCCCCAGCCGTGACCGGTAATGTAGGTTACAAATTCTACGCGTTGTGTTCCCGCAGGAGGAGTAAAAATAACAGGGGGTCGGTTTTCCGGATATTGAGGATTAAATTGCACCGTTCCATTCCAGGCGTTTTCATATTCCATTGGTGAAGGGCCGGGATCTTCAGTAGCATCGTATTTATGAAACCTCAGACGCATAGTGAGCAGGCTATTTGGCCACCCTGATTCCTGAAATCTGAGAACTTTGTTACCTCCAGGCAATAAGTGAGAAATAAATGGAGAAATATCGGTGAGATGGTGAGGTTGACGATCAAATGGTGTAATCCATCGTGCAATTTCTTCACACCCTGAGCTGTCTGCTTCACAGGCGTATAAATGGGCGATACGGTCATAATCATCACAGCCTGCATCTGAATAATTTCCATTACTATCAGGGCAACCACGCAAGAGTTCAACACTCATCCCTTTATATTCGTTGATTTCTGCTTCAGAGGGGAGTTCCACCTGTTTATAAATAGAAGATGCCCAACCCCCGGTATAATGGTCCCGTTCAAAAATGGTTACTTCATCATAGGTATCCGGATCATCCTTCAATGCAGTATATTCATAATTGAAATAGGTGGCTTCATGGGCAAGATAACTGAGATAGGTACCACTGAAATTTGCCGGATTCCCTAAATATCCTACTTCACGCCAGCGTTGGAAACGGTCAATTGATCTGGCTCTAACACCGCAAACTGCATCTGCAAAGTCAGCATCATGGCTGTCACATTTATCTGGTACAAAATGGAGATGTCTTTTCCAATGTGCTTGTTCTTCTTCAGAAAAACTATTAAGGGTTTGGTCAAATTCTCCTTTTTTGTTGCGTACATCATCAAAATAGGTGCTGCGGTTTGACAGGAAAAAATAATGTACATTATCAGGCGAGTTATTCAAAAGGGTATAGCGGTCGCTGGCATTCCAAAGGGCGGTACTGCTTGCAGGTCCAACAGTGATAAAGATATAGGTATCTTCACCATTCCACTGAGTCTGAAAATTCCAGCCGCCAGGTTCCGGGCTTAAAACCATATTTGCCAGACCTACGATATCCAATATATCCACTGAGCCATCATAGTTCATATCAGCCTGTGCAATTTGGGAGGCATCAAAAACTTCAAATCCTAATATATGGTTTACGGTGGCTATAATATCAAGAATGTTCACCACATTATCTGAGTTTACATCGCCTAATTCCAGATTTAAATCAATAAGAGTAAAAGGACCAGCAATATCGAAGTACTCACTTCCATAAGGCCCCGGGTGAAATTCGTCAGCTGACAACTGTATATTCAGTGCAAGTAGAGTATATAAAAGTATTTTGTTTTTCATGAATTATTCCTCCAAACCATAGAATATGGAATTTACATCCTTTAATGGAAAGTAATAAAAGATTTAATCGTTACAAAATATTACAATCCTGTCTGACAGGTGGATAAAGGAGAAATGAGGCAGGTATCCCTCAACATCCTTTTGATGATATTGTTCTAGAGTTTTAAAAACTGGGGTAAAACTGAATATTGACCATAGAGACTTTATCGAAACCACCAAAAAACACCATACTGAAAGAGTTATGGAGTATGCTATTTTATTAACATTATCTTTTTAGTCAATATTGTTTCATTTGAATCAAATCTTACTAAATACATTCCACTTGGATAATTACCGGCATCCTACAGAATATGATAACTTCCTGCTTCCATTTCGCTATTAATTAACTTAGAAACTATTCGCCCCTGTAAACCAATAATATTCAAGGATACAGTTGAGTTGGATACTACCTTGTATTCTATGGGTTGAACGGATTGGGGGAAGTGTGTAATAGCTCAAATGACTCCATGATATTGACTTCCATTTCCCTTTTGAACTGACTACCAATAATTCTTCAATTTCAAAGTCCTCACCATTGGTAGTGAAAATCAGGCTTTCCGTAGGTACTGCAATAATAATAGTTGTAACGCCATTATTTGTTTTAAATTCAGACTGAAATTAGGGCTTAGATCAGGTGA
>JASLLI010000059.1 GCA_030747125.1 Fidelibacterota bacterium
AACAATTCACCGTTACTGCAGGATTAAGATATGACCATGTCCCTTTCAATGATACAAAAGTAGTTTCTCCAAGGCTTGGCATAAAATATCATTTTTCTCCCATAACCAAGGTCAATATTGCCATTGGTGAATATCAGCAGGCTCCCAATTATTGGATGTTGTTAAATCCACGAAATGAGTCCCCGTTGAAACATACCTATACTAAGCAACAAATCGCCGGGATTGAGCATTTTTTTGCAGATGATATTCGCGGAACCATTGAAGTGTATAAAAAAACCTATCATAACCAACCGGTACCTCGTGCAGATATTACTGCAGATTCCTTAGATGCACGGATAGGTTTTGTAGATAACGGAGAAAGTTGGGCAAGGGGGGTAGAGGTGTTTCTACAAAAAAAGTTTGCCCGTAAATGGTATGGTACATTCAGTTTTTCTCATATTAATACAGAACAAAAGGATCATCGAGCCGGGAAAGAGGGGTATATACCAGCAGATTTTGACGGGGTGAACAGCCTTACTGTAGTAGGCGGGTATAAATTTAAGTTTCGTCAAAGCAAATGGTATCAGGAACTACGCAATTCTGCATTTTTCCCCTATATATCATGGATCCCCTTTATGGCTTCAGATCAGCTTGAATTGAGTTTTAGATACCGATATTCAGACGGCAGATTATACACACCAAAGAAATATGATTTTCGGCACCGTATCTGGTACACAGATGCACAAGGAGAGTTGAATACTGAGAGATATGACTATTACAGTCGTTTTGATTTTATGATTTTGAGGCGCTTCAACTTCGAGAAAATTAATCTGACCACATTTCTGGATTTTCAAAATATATTCGATAGAAACAATGAATGGGAACGGGTATATTTGGATGATGGTACCTGGGAAATGTCCTATCAGTATAAGCAGATGCCCGTTGGTGGGATTATTATTGAGTTTTAACTAAAATTTAAAATCTTTCGGAAATAAATTACTGCCCCAATCCTTCATCACTTCCTTAATGAAGATATCGTCAATAGTATTGTAAATCATTCCCCAATCTTCCGGGGATATATAGTCACCTAAGTTTTGAACAAATTTTTGCAGTGATTCTTCATGAAGTTTGAACACTCTGTTTTCTTCTGCTATTTTACTCACTTGCTGCCCCAGATTATCCAAGGCTTCCTGTATATTGATTGTACTCATTATATTCCTAAATATTTAGAGTTTAATTTATAAATATTCTTGGATATGGAGAACCTACAAACAATATGAGAAATAAAAAAAGCAGCAACACTTTTTCACGAGGAATTTCTTTTACTTTTGGCAAAGCTTGAGGTAATTTATACAGAAATTCGGTAATACCTTTATGGGAGTAGATTTATGATTAGATATTTAACCATAATAATGATGTATTTCCTGCCCTTTATTTTAGTGGCAGAAAACGAAGTCTGCTATGATATTCTGCCCAATCCCCATCCTAATGATCCTGCTCTTTCCGGCTTTTCAAAATATATTCATGTTTTGAACTGTTTTCATATTTACGGAGAATCTCAAATTTCCGACAGCAAAATGCTCCATGCTGCTGCTGTAGCATCAGAACTATTAGATAACAACGAAGACGGCGTGGTAGATGACCCCATCATTGAAAATACTCTGAGAAATTCTCAGGCAATGATGCCAATCTTCACATCTGAATGGTCTTCTATTATGGATGATGTTGAGGACTACTATGATGGTTGTATCAGTGCTGCCCTGTTCAGAAATGAGATTGACCCCACACAACCGGGGCATTGGGGAGATGATGCAACAGTAGAAGAGATCCTTCATACCATAAACCATTGCGGACATGTAGAAATATATCCAAGTGCGTTCAGTTTGCAGCCTAATTCCTCTCAAATGTCTGATGCCATGGATATTGCACGGGGTGGACAGTTTTTATCTGTACCTAATCAATACCCTGAAGAGGCATGGTACCATTATGACGACTGGACTTGCGACTATGAATGTATGGCAATCGAATATATGTACTGGGCTATTGTAAGTAATATGGGTATATTAGATGACCCCCAAACCTGTAATGGTATTGATAATGAGTGGGAACTTTGTACTCCAGAATTGTTTGCTTCAACTGATTTGGCCATGTATGCTCTAATTATAAACCCACAATATAAACTGCCCCTGAATGCACCTGATGGAAATTACTGCCCTGCTGACTCCCTACAGGGTGATTTGAATGGAGATGGATATGTAAATATTCAGGATATAATCATTCTTGTAAATTATATCTTATTCGGGGATGGTGATATCAATGGTGATTTGAATGGAGATGAAGGTGTGAATATATTAGATATTGTAGTAATTGTTCAATTAATATTGGGGAGTTAAGGCTTAAAAATGAAATTACATACAGATTCTGCAGAACTTGTGAAAAGTTCAAAAGGATTATAGTACAAATATGCACAGAATCATATAAATGACACCTGTACATTCTTTTATTGATGATTGCCTGTCAACTCATGATGCTGTTGGGCTGGCAGAACTCCTGCAATCGGGGGAAGTTTCAAAAAAGGAAGTCCTTGAGGCAGCAATCACCAGAATTGAAAAAGTAGAGCCTCAGCTGAATGCATTGGTTTTTGAGCAATTTGAAAAAGCCCAGAATGAAGAACAACACTCAAATGGTTTTTTTACGAATGTCCCCACTCTTATTAAAGATAATATGCCTCTTGCGGGATATCCCACCCAACATGGTTCGGAAGCTATTACAGATCCCATTACTGCAAAAAATAACGATGCTTATATACAGCAATTTCTGCAATTAGGTTTTACCTGGCTGGGGAAGACCCGCTTATCTGAATTTGGTTTGAATGCCACCACAGAACCACCCAATGGGAAACCTGTACGCAATCCCTGGAATCTTCAACATTCCTGTGGTGCTTCTTCCAGCGGTTCTGCTGCTTTGGTTGCAGCTGGCGCTGTACCCATCGCACATGGAAATGATGGAGGAGGATCAATCCGCATACCCGCAGCAAATTGTGGATTGGTTGGGTTGAAACCCAGCCGGGGAAGACATATTGTATCAGAATTGGTAAGAGCTCTGCCCGTGGCGGTGGTGAGTGATGGGGTATTGACACGATCCGTCAGGGATACAGCTGTTTTTCATGCAGAAATGGAAAAGGTATATAAAAATCCCAAATTACCAGAAATTGGACTTGTTAATTCTCCAACCAAATCACGCCTTAAAATAGGGCTTCAGTTGGATTCGATTAATAATTTCCAATCACATACTGAAGTAAAGGAAGTGATAAACAAAACTGCTGCAGATCTGGAAAGTGCAGGGCATGAAATTGTTGAGGTGGCAATACCTGTTGATGAACAATTTACTGAGGATTTTATTTTATATTGGTCTTTTCTTGCCTTTTCCATCCCGACTATAGGAAAAAAGAAGGTGGGAAATGCGGTGGATGTTGAAAAGCTGGAACCCTTTACTAAAAAACTTGATGAAAATTTTAGAAAACAATTTCTCAAGTTTCCGGGAAGTCTCTGGAGGTTAAGGCGCATCCATCATAGGTATAATAAGATATTCAGTCATTGTGATGTCTTACTAACTCCTGTTTTAGCACAGCCGCCTGCTCCCTTGGGGTATATAAGCCCTGATGTACCATTTGATAACCTTATTGAACGCTTAAAAAGTTATGCTTGTTTTACACCCTTAGCTAATGTGAGTGGTGCTCCTGCAATTTCCATACCTGCAGGATTAACAGAAAATGGATTGCCCGTTGGTGCTCACTTATTTGGACAAATTGGCGATGAAAGAACACTCCTTGAATTGGCATTCCAGCTGGAAGAGATTCAGGCCTTTCCCAAAATATATGATACGGATGTTAATGATGGAACTTCTGCGGGAATCCTTGAGGAAAAAGAACCATTCCCAATCTTGGAAGGTTAAAGTAGAATGGGCGTAATTTCTGTCAGATTCAAAACTGATCAGACTGATGAAAAAAACTGTTCCAATGATTTCAATTAAGGGGCAAGACTAGTTAAACACATGAGAATCTTTGTAAGTTACTGTAATGACAGGGAGAAACAAGTATGTTAAGCGTTCGAGAAATTCTGAGTGGAAATTTCGCCAGCTGGTTAAACTTTACAAAATGGAAATGTGTAAGGTTGAAAATTTAGAGGATTGTGGAGAATATTTTGGTGATGGTGTGCATTTACCCTATAAAATATTAAATAACACAAATGAGAATGGAATTATAGTCTGTGACAAAATATTATCCGAAATTGAATCCAACCATCAATTCGTGTCGCAATCTATTGGTAATCCACCGATTCAAAATATTAATATTTAAAACTTATATAAGTTAACTCAAAAATATTAGTTAAAACAAAAACAGCTGCATGGTTGGAGGAGAAAGGGGTTTCCATACAGCTGTTTCCTATCATACTAGCTAACTGAATTATAATACTCAATAAAACAGATTTTGTTCCAATCTTATTAATTTCCATCATTTGATAGTATAAATAATTATGAAATGCTTGTAATTTTCTCCCGCATCAAAGCATATCAATGGGAGAATTAATTTGAGTAAAATTACAATAAAAGATTTTCCATTCCATTACCGGCTACAAACCCGTTGGAAAGATTTGGACTCTTTTGGTCATGTGAACAATGCTGTATTCCTCACCTATTTTGAGGATGCCCGCATTGACTTCTTCAGAAGATGGAATATATCGGGTAAAAGAGAATCTCTCATTATGGCCTCCGTTAAGTTAGATTATTTGCGCCAAATGGGTCATCCTCTGGCATTAATTATTGGACAAAGAATTTCCCGCATTGGAAACAGAAGTTTTGATATACATGCTGCCATTTTTTCTGAAAATGATTCTAATCCTTTTGCAGTGACAACTATTAGCTGTGTCTGTTTTAATTATGAAAAAAATAAAGCTGTCCCTGTATTTGATGTAATTAAAGCTGACTATCAAAAGAGTATTGACCATAATGCACACTAATTGGATAGTATTATGGTTTTGGCTGTTAGGTACGGCCTGTGTTTCCACTCTAAAAAATGACCCTGTTGAAAACCATTATGACATGAAATGGGGGAGTAATCCTCTTATTACAGAATTTAACGGAGTTATAGATTTTGAAAACCTACGACACCATCATTTAATAACCGCTGCAGAATATGCCATATATAAGGCGGATTCAATTCGAGAAGAAATATCAAAAGTTACTCTTAAAGACCGTAACTTTAATAATACAATGGCTCCCCTCGATGATCTCTATAACGAGCTTCATAAAATTTGGAATCCGATTGGACTGTTAGGGGCAGTCCATCCTGAAAAAGAGATAAGAGATGAAGCTGATTCGGTCAGTATGATATTACAGGACTATTTTATTGAATTGGCATCAGATTCTCTATTATTTCTGGCTGTTCAAAGAGTTACTCAAAGCAGGGAGGCGAAGACCTTATCCGTTTCCCAAAAACGATTTTTAGAATCTGAGTTTAGAGATTTTATTCATGCCGGTTATGGATTATCGGATACGAATCGGAAAAGGTTAAAAGAAATCAGGAATGAGCTATTCGATTTGTATCTTCAATTTGAAAACAATATAGAAGGACACTCAGATACTTTGTTTGTTTCACTTGAATTTACTGAAGGACTTCCTGATGATTATATTCAGGAAAGACGCACATTAGATAACAGGGTGGCTGTGGATTTATCCTACCCTTCATTTTATCCATTTATGGAATACGCTGATTCGGATTCGTTAAGAAAAGTACTACGAATTAAATTTCTAAATAGAGGTATGCCTGGAAATGATGTGCTTTTACAGTCCATCATACAACTGAGATATGAACTTGCAGACATTCTGGGGTATAACTCCTATGCTGAATACGCCCTTGTTGAGTCTATGGCCGGTACACCTGAGAGAGTATGGGAATTTGAAGAAAAGTTGATACATCTTGCGAGAGATAAAGCAGCCATGGATACAGGTATTTTGCAAGGGATTAAATCTGAAATCACGGGCGAGGAACAGCTGATTATTAATGATTGGGAAAAATACTATTATGAAACACAAGAATTAGAATTGTATCACCATTTAGATCCTGAAGAGATCAAAGTATTTTTTCAAAGTGAGAATGTTATTCAGGGGTTTTTCCTTATTTCTTCAATATTATTTGATGTAGAATTTAAAGAGATAGAAAACCCTTCAGTCTGGCATCCTGATGTATCCATGTATGAATTATGGGATAATAAGAGTGGCAGAATGTTAGGCAGATTTTATTTGGATTTATTTCCCAGAGAAAATAAATATCAACATGCAGCAGAATTCTCAATTGTCTCCGGAAAAAAGGCAGGAGATACATATCAAATGCCGGTAGCTGCTTTGGTATGTAATTTCCCCAAACCTACAATGACGACTCCTTCTTTGTTGCTCCATGATGATGTGGAGACATTCTTCCATGAATTTGGGCACCTGATACACGAACTTTTTACAACCGTAGAACTCTCTTCTCAATCAGGGACATCCGTTGCCATGGACTTTGTGGAGGCACCTTCTCAAATATTTGAAAATTGGGTCTGGCAGCAGGAATCTCTCAGCCTTTTCGCCAAACATTATCAAACTGGAGAGTCAATTCCCGATTCTTTATTAGCAAAAATGATTGCAGCAAAAAATGTTCAGTCTGGGAACGATCTGTTACAACAAATATTTTATGGCTTAATTGATATGACCTTGTACGATAAATTTATTTTTGATGCAGGGAAAACCCCCTTGGATATTTCCATCCGTCTTCAGAATGAAATCACGCATTATCCGTATATTGAGGGTACAAATATGATAGTTTCTTTTGATCATTTGCTTGGATATGGTGCATCATATTATGGATATTTGTGGTCAGAGGTATATGCTGCGGATATGTTTTCAGTTTTTGAGAAGAAGGGGATTTTAGATCCGCAAACAGGCAACCGTTTACGCAAGACTATTCTTGAAAAAGGAGGATCGGAAGACCCCATGATTATGGTAAGAAATTTCTTAGGCAGAGAGCCTGATAATGCCGCCTTCCTGAGAAGTCAGGGCTTTAGTTTAAAAAACCAGTAAAACTGAAATTCAGGAAAGGTTATTAGTTGGATCAGTTACAACAGGGAGATAATCCCGTAATATGGATTCAACTATTTCCAGCTGCTTTTTCAACTCTTGATTTTTTAATATCTCTTGTTGATATAAGTATTGCCAATTCATGAAAAAAAATTATAGAAGGAAGGCAGTAAATTATGTGATCTGTGCCTCAAATTCTACAAGCAGTTTAGAAATTGTGATACATATTACAAAGAAGAAAATGAAAATGGAAAGTTGTTATGGAAATATGTGGAGGTGATACTCTTTTAAATAATGGATAATTAAGCCAGGGGCAGATAACTGTCGCGAGGAGGAGAATGCTGTATCTCAGTCGTTATCCACCCCAAGACTTAAAATATACCGTCGACAAATTAGAGGAGAAAAAAATACTGCAATTAATATTAATTGTAACATGTTGTAAATAGATGAATAACAATAAGATAGTATATTTTGAATGCAAATGGCTGCGAAGAGGTAAGAAAACAACTTATTAAATAGTGAAAAAGACTAAAATTATACCTATTATAATCCTGATTATAGGGTCATCTTTAACAGCTGGGGAGCTTTCCATTTTCTCTGCTATTGAATCACATTTGTCCAGGTACCGCCAGAAAATTGAACCGGAAGATGTACAGATCGTAAATGGTGTGCTTCAGGTTAATTTAATAGGTCGAAGAACCAATATCAGATCACAAATGCTGGTTGGGTTTTTTTCTACGGGGAGAGCCTTATATAAGGGAAATTATCCTTTTAAAGAAATCAGGATTACTATTCATTATTCCCTTAAGGAGAGCCAATCGGAAAGTCTGACAGCATCTGCGGAACTGGTATCCAAACTTGCGGGAGGTCAGCTCAATTCTGAACAATTCTTTGCAAAATTAGAATACTAATGTTTTGGTTTGAATAAGTTTATGCTGATGGTGGCTAACTCATTATCAGGGAATTTAGCCTGATATTCCATTACAGGGAATAACCCTGCTTCTCTGGCAGAATTTAAAACGGTATCAATTTCCATGATATATTGGTCAGAGTAGCCATGGGTACCATCATAAGCTGTGGAAAGCGTATTTCCTAAGTTTTCTGCAGTGATTTTAGGGTCAATAGTATGCAGCTCTAATATGAGTAATCCAAATTTGCTGACATACTGTGTCCATGAAGAAAAATGTTCCACCAGGTTTTCCTGTAGTTCATTATTTGGAATCCATCTCCCTCTGAAAGCAAAAGCACCAGTGGAGTTACAAATTCTGTCCGCAAAGACTTTTTTTGGGGGAGAGTAGATTCTGTTATGGTCTAAAAATGAACGCACATTCAACATATTATCCAGATGCAGTCCAAATTGTTGTTTTAAGTTTTCAGCATATTCCTCCGGTCCAGTAATATCACCATGTAGAATTGAATGTTCAATACCTGCTTCACGCAGAGTAATGCTGGATGCAAGGCGGGCAGCTTTATTAAAATCAGCACCAATAATTTTTAATGGTAATTCCTGAAGATATTTCCCCCTCTCTGTATGGTTTTTTACAACCTGATAAAGATGTTTTAGTAAGGTACCATCTCCACAGCCCATGTCGGCAATACCAACAGGCTGGTCTTCAAGAGGTTTATTGAATATGTCTTTTATGATCTCATCAATTTTTCTAAAATACAAGGAATGTGCTCCTCCGCTTCCCCAGACATTCATTCTTCTGTTTACATGGGTTTCCAGTCCTTCAGAAGTTCTTTTCCATAATATATTAGGGTTCCCAAATAATAGAGCTGGCACCAGCTTAAAAGTAGGCAAATAAGAAACGGTAACCCCATAGGCTGTTGCTCGTTTCATAAAAAATATACCTGTCTCAGTAAATGATATTTCGTGTTCCTTACTTGAAATCCACCCAAGGTGCATAAAGAAGTCCAATACAGAGCTCAACATTGGGAGAGGGGGTTCTATAAGTTCCCGCTCTATGATACCATCATTATTCAGACAGTCTCTGAAAAATTCACTCATACCAAGCGCTACTAATAAGGGACCTGCAATCAATCCTTCCAAGTGGCATGCAGTTTCCCAGCCAATACTTTCCTTATCCGTATAACTGGAATGAAAGGAGCGCCAATCTTCAATTAAACCGGTAAATTGTTCCTGTACAGATTCAGCATTTGGATCAAACAGAAATTTATCCATATCAACTAAAATGGGAATAAATTTACTGAACTTTTTATAATAATGTGAAAATTCCAGGGCTTTAATACCCTTAATAGTCAAGATGAAATCAATAGATTCACCATCTGCAATAATATTGCGTTCCAGCCATCCCTGAGAAGCCAGGAGCCGCAGAGCAACATTCATATAGCCGGGATTTAACTCGAAATTTTCAAGAATTTGTGTAAAAGTAAATTCCGGATTATTTTTTATAAAGGTATTAATACCTCCCTCTTCCAATGCTGAAACGGTTGGTGCTATTGCAAGACCATCAAGATGGCGAAAGAGAATACCCCTTAAATATTTTTTCTGTTCCTTATCCAATATCTTTTTATTCCTTTCCAATGATACAAATTAGTATTTCGGCATATTTTGTTCAAACTAAATTTCAGCTTCAATCTGAAAAATAATCGGAGCAATTATGCCACTGGTACCACGCCACATTCAGGATTTACAGTCCTATAAAGCAGGAAAACCCATTTCAGAAGTCCGCCGAGAGTTAGGCTTAGATAGAATTATCAAACTGGCTTCCAATGAAAACCCATATGGTTCATCTCCAAAAGCCATGGAAGCGGTACGATAT
>JASLLI010000005.1 GCA_030747125.1 Fidelibacterota bacterium
GTGTTGGTAGGAGACTAACTCACAGGTCAGTAATATATTATACAACCTAACGTAAAAGAAAAAGGGCAGTGGATAACCCATACTGCCCTTTTTTTACTGTTGGGGAAAATGGTACTATACCATTTTTTAACCTTTGGTTGAATACCGGTATCGTTTATGTGCCTTCACGGTGAGGGCATGGTGTATCTGGATAATTGTAATTTGCTTCTCAGTGAGAATTTCCTGATGATTTGATTTTTTAGTCAGCATGAGTTCCACTGATGAACTAATAAAAGAATCGGTATCAATATTACCTTCTTTATATTGAAGCTGAAGATTTTCCATATCTGTTTTGAAGGTGGTCATCAGAGTTTCAAATTGTTCTAATTGTTCCTCGGATAAATCTAACGCCCTAATTTTTTCTTCTTTAAATCTGTCCGGATTTTTTGCATGTTTTCCGAAATGTCTTTTATCGGATTTCATTTCCTCTTTTTTTGCTTCTAAGAGCTCCTTTTGTTCATCCGTCAGTAAATTATTTATGGATGCTTTCATAAATAGTCTCAGCGCAAAAATATTAGCTTTGAAAACTTCAAATGTGATTTCTTCATTTTTCCACTGAGTTTCTAATGTCTCTCTACGGGTATTAAAATCTGTAATGATGCCATTAAAAGTTTCCACCTGAGATTCATCTAAAAGTGATTCTAAATATTCAACTTTTTTCTCAAAATGAATTTTATGTTTAGGTTCATGATCCGGGAAGGAATTGAATCCATGGTCATGGAACTTACCCTCCTTAATACCTTCTAACAGTTTAGTTATTTGTTCTTCTGTGAGAATGTCAGCCAATGATGCTGCTAATTTCCACAAACTCCCCGGGTGTGCGTGGAGTTCACGGCTTTCATGCAGGCGGGTCCTTACAATCGTTTCCTGTGACCGGTCTAATTCTAATTCAGAGTTTAAATCTTCAATAAGGGCTTCCTGATCTGAAAACAGGTTATCTTTATCCGTTAAATTGGCTTCACAACCAATGGTTAACAAGGCTGTGATAGAGAAGAGAATGAGAGTTATTTTTTTCATTTTGTTCCTTTTTTATTTAATTGATTCCCCTAATAGACCGTGAAGTATAATAAAAGTTAACTGCCAATTTAAATAAATATTTTAACTTATTGATATTTCAGTCGTCATAAAATCAAACAATGGAAGATGATACAACGCTAATACATGGATTTCTGAATGGGGATATTCATTGTTTTAATGAATTAATCAGAAAACATGAAAGCTGGGTTCATGTAATGGTAAATCAAATTGTAAAACACAGGGAAGACTCTGAAGATATTGCCCAGGATGTATTTGTAAAAGTGTACTTTTCTCTAAAAAAATTTAGATTTGAATCAGAATTTAAAACCTGGTTGTACAGAATAGTAATTAATCGGATTAATAATTATTTTCGAAAGCAGAAATTACTTTCCTGGTTTGGGTACGAACTATATGAAGATATAACTCCTGAAGCCTCAGAGTCAAATAATGAGAGCGACAAGTTATTTTCTCTGGCATCACAATTACCAGCTACGCAGCGGAATATTGTACTGTTGAGGATCTATCAGGATTTACCTTTCAAAGCCATTGGAAAGATATTATCAATTTCAGAAAATTCAGCAAAGGTATCATTTCATAAGGCAAAACAAAATTTAAGACAATATTGGGAGCAGTCAAATGAACAAGAAATCTGAATTTATACAGGCAGTACATCAAAAAATTAAACAAAAAAAACAACAGCGGGTTAACTTGTTGACTATTGGTACATCTATATTTTTAATAATAATCATGATGACAATACACCAGGATGACACATTGTTTTTAACAGAACCCCTGTCTATTTTATCAGACTTTTACGATGTGGAAGTATATACCTGGGAATATTTGGAAGATATGACGAAGGATGAAATATTTTCCTATTTATTAGAAGATGAATCCGTATATGAATTTATTGACTTTGCTGAGCAAGATGAAGAAATTAAAACGATAATAAACTCAATTAATTGGGAGACAACACAATGAAAATTTTACTCATAACCCTATGTATGGCAAGCTCTTTTTTAGTAGCGCAGCCCCATCATTTTGGTCCGGGACATGAAAAAGCCCGCATGATGAAAAAATGGAAACTTATCGAGTATCTTGATTTGAATGAAGAGCAGAGCGAGAAGTTCTTCCTGCGGGTAACCACACTTGAAAAGGAATTGAAAGCATTCCATAAGAAGGAAAGAGCTATACGAGAAGACTTACATGATCTCTTAGATGCAGAAGAAGTAGATGGAGAGAAAGCCAGAAAACTCATAGGTGAATACTTTGACTTAAAGTTGGAAATATCTGAATTATTAAAACATCACCATCAAGGGATAAACGACATATTGTCTGATGAACAGCAGATAAAGTATGCCCTATTTGAACATCAGTTTAAAAAGAAGATGAAGGATGAGTGGTTCGACAAAAAGGGAAAATGGGGTAAAGGGAAACCTTAACCTTGTGTGTAGTCTCCCCTGATAAAGGTTTTAGTATACTTTAAAAATAATCCCCATAATTACATGGTCCTGTATGTTTATGAGGCTTCATATCTCGTAATTGATAACAAGAGCTGTAATAAGAATTGATTCCCAATAATACTTGGTAAACAATAAACAGAATGATTACTGTGTAAAATATCTTCTCGATTTTTTTCATACATTTTTTTGTTTTTTTTCAATCAAAGTATTAAATGAAAATAATCTAATTTTATAATGTTCCAATTTTAGATTCAGGTTTTTAGATTTAATCTTCAATCTTATAGGGAAGTTGGTGTTTCCTCGTTTAAAACACTACCTCCGGTAAAACCCAAGGTATAATTGGGACTTCTCCGCTTCATAAGATCCACGGATGGCGAAACCACCATCTGACAGAAAATTATCCATAGGAATTGCATTCAATTGCATACGGATATGCTCTGCACTCCAGAACTCAAAATTAATTGTACTCTCAAAATCAAAAATATACTGGTCCCCTTTAGAGACAACCTGATTCATTAACTGGGTTACCTCACCATTCCCTGATTTACTGATATTGACTTTAGTATCTGCTAAAATCTCCAAAGTGAGGGTATAAGGTGCAAAAAGTTTTATGATTCCTGTAAAATCCCGATCTTTCTTTTCAGGGAGAAAGTCGTTATTATTCAGGGGAAGTTGATTTAACAGCAGGGTAGCATGGTTTAATTCTTCAGGAGCAGACGGTTCTGCCGGTGATTGGATTGTTCTAATCGGCTGTGGAGGGACAGCCTCAGTTTCCGGAGAAGTATCCTCCTCACCTTCAGGAGGTTGAGTTAGGGATTTTTTTTTTCAGCAGAGTCCTCAGTTGAGGGGATTGTATCCGCTGAAGGTATATCCTTACTTTCATCCTGCAAAGGAGAGGATTGTGTGGTTTTGGGAGGGGTATTGTCAATCTCATCTGACTGTTCATCTGTTATTTTTCCTGCCCAGAACAGGATGAGAAAAATACCAATGATGACAGCGGCTCCCGTGGCAATCTGTTTTGGAGAAATCTGGGCAAGGAATGGTTCCGGCGTTTCACTTAACCCTTTTGAAACTGGTTCAATTGTATTAGGTTTTACCTCAATTTCAGGAGAAGAAATTTTCCCTGTGGTGTAGAGTTCATAGTCCACCAATGCTTTACCTGAATCAGCGCCAATATATTCTGTATAGGCACGCAAAAAGAGGCGCATATAAACGGTAGGAAGTACCTGAAAATCTCCTTCCTCAATAGCTTGAATATATTTAGGATTGATTTTGGTGAATTCACATATCTCACCAATTTCAATATTTTGGGATTCCCGATGCTGTTTCAGGTGGTCAAAAAATGAATCTGTGCTGGTCATAAGGGGCTGAAAAATTAAGGTGTTCCTGAAAGACTGTCCAATAGATTAATCCCCAGTTTTTTTAATTCTGCATAAAATCGGGAAAGGGGGAATCCCACTACATTATCGTAGCATCCGGTTATTTCTTTTACAAATAGGCAGCTCCAGTCCTGAATACCGTAAGAACCGGCTTTGTCATAGGGTGGGCAGGTATCAATATAATAGGTGATTTCGCTGCGGCTGTACTCTCTGAACTTTACCATTGTCATTTCTGAAAATTGGTGATGTAATTGCCGGCTGGAGCAGGTGAGGGTAACACCGGTATAAACGGTATGGGTCTTTCCACTGAGAGATTCTAACATGGAGATCGCCTGTGATCTGTCATCTGGTTTCCCTAATATATGATCATCCAAAACTACAATGGTATCTGCTCCGATAACCAACGCTTCAGGAAATTGATTTCCCACATCATTGGCTTTCATCTCTGCCAGAATACTACAATATTCTTCCGGGTTGCCATCCGGTGTCAAACTGTCTTCATCCACATTGGGGAGAATGATATCAAAGGGATAGTTCAGTCTCTGCAGAAGCACTCTTCTTCTGGGACTGCTGGATGCCAGAATCATTTTCATGGAATTTTCGCTAAAGTATAAATTTCTTCAAATACAGGCTTTCCCTCAGTTTTAGCAACAACATGATACAAGTATGCCCCGCCGGGAATATCTCTTCCGGTAGCATCTAATCCATTCCAGGGGATGGCAGTAAATTCCTCCGTTGCAATCTGTTCTATCCGGATAATCTTCTCACCATCCAGGGTGTACACCGTTATGGTTATCTCCGCCGGCAGATGGGGTACTATCATGGTGAAATGGGTTTTATCTGAAAAAGGATTGGGGATAGGGTACACCTTATTCAAATTGAAAGACTGAGATGGAGTTCTATCCAATATATCCCATTGGATTGTTATGTTAGATTGATTGTTCACACCATCCCATGCTTCAAAGTAGAACTGCTGCCTGCCACTGTGAATAGTGGTAGGAACAGGAATTGTGAGCCAACCCTTAGAGCAATCTGTATAAGTGAACTCCTCCCCTGGTATAAGGGTCAACTCATCCTCTCCAAAGGCATAGTGTATGCCGTGCCCCAAGGCTTCCATGAGGTTAATTCCCGACTCATCATATAGTTCAACCTTTATTGGAGCAGAAGGAATAATTGCAGTGCCTTCATGTAATAATGTATTGTTTTGCCACAGCATAATTTCAGGACCTTCATTATCATTCCTCTCTGAAGAAATTATTGACAGAGGAAGGGAAGGCAAATATTGTATGGCTCCGTTTTTTCCCTCATCATCCTGATACAGGCGAAGAGATGCGGTGCAGTCTGAACAATATCCTGCATCCAGGGGGACTCTAAAACAGGCATTCCCGTCTTCAAAATGAACTTTGGCAAAATTCACGCCTGGTGACGAAAAAAACAGGGTAGAGTCCTCGCCGAAATTGATCTCTTTTTCCTGTGCTTCTACCAGCAATGTGGAAGATACGGAAATGTTCTCTACCTCAAGAGTATGGTCCTCAATCAGAGAGATAGACTCAGGGTAGGATTTAATGAGAGCATCATCTTTTTTAGGGAAGGGCAGTCTGAGAGCGGGGTCTCCGAAAGTATGAAATTTATAAAACGCATTATTTTTTGCAAGGCGTACTATTTCCCCTAAACGATAATTGTGACTGTCTTCTACAAATTGTCTAATCCCGGCGGTGCTGGTAATACCAAAAAGGTTGTTGAGATAGTTACTGTTTTCAGTGTATCCCACAGCGTCTGTGGTTGCCACTACGGCGATAGCGCCCCCGGTTTCTAGAAGGAGTGACTCCATAAATGAATTTTCTCCGTAATACTTTCCGAATGAACATGTACCGGCTATCCAAATGGGAAATTTATTTTCCTCAGGTTGGATGAGCTGTAAATCACGAGATTTTGTTATAAGTTTTTCACCTGCCCAGGTTTCAGAATCACCATGCCCAATATAATTAATCATTGCCAGCCCACTGTTTAGATTGTGGATGATATCCCTGGTGAGATTGGGGTAGGCACATCCTGACGGAACCTGTTGTAATACATATTGTACTCCATAAAAGGTAGTTACCGGAAGGAATGGGATCAGGGAGTCATATATATTATCAGAATTGGTGGTATGGCTGAACTCTGAATCATTAAATGCACAACTGCGATACATATCATCTGCTACTAATCCCATTCTGCTGCGCCAAATGCCGGGAATTGGATTTAATGTATAACTGCGGATATTTTCCACAATGTTTTCTGCTTCCTGTAGAGTGGATACGGGTATTCTGCCACTTGCCAGTTGAGGGTTTCCACTGAAAATATTATCCCCGGAAGGTGTACTGTAGAAGTCATCAGAGGGGTAATCATTATTATAGTAAATGGGTGGAATATCATTTTCGTCCCCAAAGAGTAATAAAAATTTCAAATCCGGTTTTAGATGAATCTGACTTTGAATAAAATTCCTAATATCGTCCCCCGTAATTAAATGCCCTAAACTTTCAACCGTAATTACTTCGGTAATCAGTTCAAATCCAGACTCCACTTCATTGGTATGCATATCAGCAAGATTTTGTGCTGCAGAGAGGAAAGTTTCAGAGGTGATAATAAGGTATTGGGTACTTTCTGCTCTCCTATTGACATGGGTATGAGGTGTATCCAATAGAAAGGGATGAAAGTACTCACTAAATTCAGCAGTGTCATAGTGTATCTCTAATTCGCCCTGGGATAAGAATTCTAATCTGCCCTTTTCAATCCGCCAGGGAATAATCTGTATATTAACTACAGGGGTATTCTTATGCCACTGAATCGGCGAAATTTGGATGGGTTCAGGAATTTCCATATTTTGCGGTGCAATTCCTATGCTTTCCCATGCAGGGAATTTAATTTCCAATTTCAGGCTGGATACATCTTTTGTAATAATCTGCCAGTTAAAAATATCAATCTCAATTTTATTAGAAAATAGAGCTGTATTTGAACCTGGAAATTTCCAATGGATGGAATTCAATTGGGGTTCTTCAAAGGGAGTAAGTGGTAAGAAATGAGACTTTCCAGGAAGCAGTGAAATCAGAAAGATACCGAGGAGAAGGATTTTTGCCTTGAATAACACAGGTGAATTTACATGGTTTTTAATTAACTGCTAAACTGTCAACTTGATGGTATGAAAATAACTCCAATGGAATCCAGAGGTGATTATTCAATTTTATAACCGCTCTTCTTTTTGGATTGCATAAGTAAACTCTCCTAAATTTATTGTCTTTCCCCGACGGGAAAAACCACAATAACTTCATCAGGGAGAAATTATGACTTTCAATTTTGATTGGATACAATCCTATTACCAGAGCCTGCCACAGAAAATTGATCAACTGAGGCAGTTAATGAACCGGCCACTTACCCTTACGGAGAAAATTTTATATGCCCATCTTTCTGATGACCTTCGTGAATTTAAGAGAGGGGTTGACTATGCAGAGTTTAATCCTGATCGGGTAGCCATGCAGGACGCCACAGCTCAAATGGCTTTGCTGCAGTTCATGATGGCAGGGAGAGAAAAAGTTGCCGTTCCTTCAACGGTACATTGTGATCATCTCATTCAGGCAAAAGCAGGGTCAGAGGAAGATGTGGCCACTGCTGAGAATACAAACTCAGAAGTGTATCATTTTCTCTCATCCGTATCAAATAAATATGGAATCGGATTTTGGAAGCCTGGTGCAGGAATTATTCATCAGGTGATCCTTGAAAATTATGCCTTTCCCGGCGGTATGATGATTGGAACGGATTCCCATACGGTGAATGCTGGTGGACTGGGAATGGTTGCTATTGGAGTGGGCGGTGCAGATGCAGTGGATGTAATGGCAGGCATGCCCTGGGAATTGAAATTTCCCAGATTAATTGGTGTCCGTTTGAAGGGCAAGTTAAGTGGGTGGACCTCCTCAAAAGATGTGATTCTCAAATTAGCAGGAATTCTCACCGTGAAGGGTGGTACAGGATCCATAGTGGAATATTTTGGTGAAGGTGCAGAAGCGCTCTCCTGTACCGGAAAGGGAACCATCTGTAATATGGGTGCAGAAATCGGAGCCACAACTTCATTGTTTGGATATGGACAGAAAATGAGGGATTATCTCATCGCCACAGACCGCAGAGATGTTGCAGATGCTGCTGATGCAGTTGCTGAACATTTACAGGGTGATGGTGAGGTGTATGCGAATCCTGAATCCTATTTTGACCAGGTCATTGATATCAACCTTGATGAACTGGAGCCTCACCTAAATGGGCCATTTTCTCCGGATAAAGCTTGGCCCATCTCTCAATTTAAAAAAGCAGTTGAAGAAAATGATTATCCTGTTACAATGGAAGTGGGGCTTATCGGGTCCTGCACCAATTCCTCTTATGAAGATATGGATAGAGCTGCATCTCTTGCCAGACAGGCAAAGGATAAGAACCTGACGGTGAAAAGTCAGCTCACAGTCACTCCGGGTTCAGAACAAGTTCGATTCACCATTGAAAGAGACGGGCAGCTGCAGGCTTTTGAAGATATTGGCGGGCTGGTGTTGGCAAATGCTTGTGGGCCTTGCATTGGTCAGTGGGCTCGCAGTGGTGCGGAGAAGCAGGAAAAGAATTCCATTATCACCTCCTTTAACCGGAATTTTGCCAAGCGAAATGACGGAAATCCCAACACCTATGCCTTTGTTGGTTCTCCTGAGATGGTGACAGCAATGGCAATTGCAGGGGAGATGACATTTAATCCCTTAACGGACAGCCTCACCAACGATAATGGAGACGAAGTCATTCTTGATCCGCCAGTTGGGGATGAACTTCCTCAGGGAGGATTTGCTGTGGAAGATTTGGGCTACCAGGAACCAGCGGCATCTGGTGCAGGTGTTGATATTGAAATCAATCCAGACTCTGACCGTCTGCAGGCATTGACGCGTTTTAACAGTTGGGATGGTCAGGATTATTCTCATCTCCGCCTCCTTATCAAAGCCAAAGGGAAATGCACTACCGACCATATCTCTATGGCAGGTCCCTGGCTGCGGTATCGTGGGCACCTGGAAAATATCTCCAAAAATTTGCTAATGGGGGCAACCAATGCCTTTAATGATACGGTAAACCTGGTAAAAAATCAATTAAATGGAAATTATGACAAGATACCCATGGTGGCAGATGCTTACCGGATTGCAGGAGTAGGCTCCATAGTGATTGGCGATGAAAATTATGGTGAAGGCTCCTCCCGGGAACATGCGGCTATGGAACCACGGTTTGTGGGAGTGAAAGCAGTATTGGTGAAATCCTTCGCTCGTATTCATGAAACCAATCTGAAGAAACAGGGCATTTTAGCACTTACCTTTGCTGATAAGTCTGATTATGGTAAAATATTGGAAGATGATACTTTTGAGATCACCGGTCTTACAAACTTTCAACCTGGCGTGCCTCTAACCGTTATAGCTCACCATCTGGATGAAACGTATACCGAAATAATTGCAAACCATACCTTTAATGAAAATCAGATTGAGTGGTTTAAAGCCGGTTCCGCATTAAATGGTATTGCACAGGCAACACATCTGACGGAATAATTTGGCAAAAATTGCAGTCATTACCGGTGCCTCACAGGGCATAGGAAGATCTCTTGCCCACCAGATAGCAAAGACCGGATATAAAGTTGTTGCAGGAGCCCGATCAATGGATAAGCTGGAATCCTTAGCTGGGGAAATAAATAATGCAGGTGGTACAGCATTCGCTCTTTCCCTTGATGTGTCTGACTCTTCCTCCATTGACAATTTTAAAAAGGAAGTTGAAAAGCTTGGCATTCCTTCTATGGTGATAAACAATGCAGGGATAGGCAGGTTTGGCCCCACAGATGAAGTGAGTCGGGAAGATTGGGATATTCAGTTAAATACTAACCTGAGAGGTGCATTTTTAGTTACCAAAGCCTTTCTTCCAAAAATGAAGAGAGATCAGGAGGGAACGATAGTTTTTATTAATTCAGTTGCTGGTATCCAACCCTTTTCACACTCTGCAGCCTATGTTGCCAGTAAATTTGGATTGCGGGGATTTGCAGCAGCTTTGCGGGAAGAATTGAGAGAGTACAACATAAAGGTTATCTCTGTTCATCCTGGTGCAGTAAATACACCATTTTGGGAATCTATTCCCGGAGAATTTCCTACGGAGGACATGTTGGATATGGATGTACTTGCTGAGAACATTGTGCACAATATTCAATCCCCGGGAAATCTAACCGTTGAGGAAATGATTATAAGACGGGTCGGTGGAGATTTTTAAGATGATTGTAATCAGGTATTTCACTTGCATAGAAAAAATGAACCAGTCTAATTTTGCAGGCTCTGCTTTTACCCCTTTTTTAGGTTTTGGTTATGTTTGAACAGCTTAATGACAGATTTGCTCATATAATCAAAAATATAAAGGGTCAGGGGAAGATTTCTGAGAAGAATATTTCAGATTCTCTCCGGGATGTACGCCGTGCATTATTAGAAGCAGATGTGAACTTTCAGGCTGCAAAATCATTCATCAATCGCGTGAAAGAAAAAGCATCCGGAGAAGAAGTTTTTAATACTGTGACTCCGGGGCAGCAATTCATTCAGATATTGATGACGGAGTTGAGTGCATTCCTGGGAGGCGAGAATGATGGAATCCGATATAATTCTTCAGGAAAAACCATTATTCTTCTGGCTGGTTTACAGGGTTCTGGTAAGACAACCACCGCAGCTAAACTGGCATGCTTTTTGAAAAAAAGATGGCAAAAATCCTCTGCGATGATTGCTGCTGACCTGCAAAGACCTGCAGCCATTAAGCAATTGCAGGTGCTGGGTGAACAAATTCAGGTACCTGTTTATGCAAGGCTGGATTCAAAGGATGTAATATCCGTGGTAAAAGCAGGTATAGCAGAGCA
The DNA here is from genome assembly GCA_030747125.1 of Fidelibacterota bacterium. Classification (GTDB taxonomy): domain Bacteria; phylum Fidelibacterota; class Marinisomatia; order SCGC-AAA003-L08; family D37C17; genus D37C17. The sequence goes on from JASLLI010000005.1 coordinate 10,821, forward strand.
TGTTCAAGCTGAGGTTATTATTATTGACACTGCAGGCAGACTCCATGTAGATGATACTCTCATGGATGAATTAAAACAAGTTGCAGAACTTGCTAAACCGGATGAAACTCTCTATGTAGCAGACGGAATGACCGGTCAGGATGCCGTTACTTCAGCTGGTGCATTTAATGATGCATTACAGATTTCCGGTGTTGTATTGACGAAAATGGATGGAGATTCACGCGGTGGTGCTGCCCTTTCAATCAGGGAAGTGACAGGAAAACCCATAAAGTTTATGGGAACAGGCGAATCTATGAAGGATTTTGATCTTTTCCATCCTGAAAGACTGGCTCAGCGGATTTTAGGTATGGGAGATGTAGTCTCTCTGGTAGAAAAAGCCAAAGAAGTGTTGGATGAAAAAAATGCTGCGAAATTACAAGAGAAAATGTTGTCTAACTCTTTTACTTTGGTGGATTTTCAATCTCAATTAGCCCAAATGCAAAAAATGGGACCTATGTCAGATATGCTGAAAATGCTTCCGGGTGCAGGTAAGCTTGGAAATCTAAATGTAGATGACCGGCAGTTAAAATGGACAGACGCCATCATTAATTCAATGACTCCAAAGGAGAGAACTTCACCGGAGATCATTAACGGTTCACGAAGGAAACGCATTGCCCATGGCAGCGGAAGACCAATTCAGGAAGTGAACCAGTTACTTAAACAGTTTCATCAAATGCAGAAAATGATGAAAAAAATTGGAAATAAAGGAAGAATGAAACTTCCTTTTGGATTTAAATAGGAGATATATTCGTGGCAGTAAAACTACGATTAAAAAGAATGGGACGGAGAAAGCGTCCGTTTTACCGATTAGTAGCAATTGATTCCCGTAAACGCAGGGATGGTGCAGAGATAGAAAGACTGGGATGGTTTGATCCTCTTCACACTGATATTGCTGTAGAAATTAAAGAAGACAGAGTGCTACATTGGTTAAACCAGGGGGCACAACCTTCAGAAACTGTGGATAATATTTTTAAAGAAATCGGTCTGAATTATAAACGGCATCTCATAGATGAAGGTAAATCTGAAGAAGAAATTGCCACGCTTTTAACTGAGTGGCAAGCGCGTCAATCTGAGAAAAAGGCTGCCCTTGCTGAAAAGAAAGCAGCCAAGAAAAAAGCTGCTAAAGTATCCGGTGCTGAGGAAACAGGAAAAGAAGATCACGAAGCAGGAGCAGAAGCCGATGGTAATGAGCAGGAAGAAGTAGCAGAAAGCAGCCAGCAGGAAACCGAAGCTGCGTCCTCTGAGGAAGCAGAAGCCTCCACTGGAGATACAGATACTAAGGAAGTGGAACCAGAAGAAGGAAATCAGGAAGCAGGAGAAGAGAATCAGGAAGCAGGAGCAGAAGCTATGGATAGTGGACAGGAGGAAGTAGCAGAAAATAAAGAGCCGGTGGCAGAAGAAGTGGAAGTAAAAGCTGATGAAACTGCCGAAGAAAAAGCTGCATCTGACGAAGATACCTCTAAAGAAGCTCCTGAAGAAGAAACATCAGAAGAGCCTGTTGAAGAAACAAAAGAAGAAAATTAGGTTTTAAATCCATCAAGTAAAAGCGGAGAAAATGATGAAAGAGTTATTGACTGACATGATCAAGGCAATCGTTGATAAACCAGATGAAGTGGATATCACTCTCACAGAAAGTGAAAACACAAAAATCTATGAATTACGCCTTGGTGACGGAGATGTGGGTAAGGTCATCGGTAAGAAGGGAAAAAATGTTACCGCCATACGCACTTTGTTATCTGCTGCAACAGCCAAAGAAGGCGGAAAGCGCTCTATTCTTGAAATAATTGAGTAGCACTCCTCCTCCTGACTTAGTTCTTATGGGAAAAATATTAAAACCCAGGGGACTGAAAGGAGAGGTGTGGGCATCCATTTTTAATGAGCGTGATTCAGCATTAAAGAGAGGATGTATAATCTGGCTGCAAAGGGATGATGAACCTGCAGTCAGATCAGAAATTGAATCACTGAAAATTGCCGATGTAAAGTCCTGGATGAAATTAAAAAAGATTGATTCCAGAACTGAAGCGGAATCTTTACAGGGAATGCATATAAGTTTTCCCCGTAGTGAATTTCCTCCCTTAATGGGAGATGATTACTATCTGGTGGATCTCATTGGGGTTACCGTTAAAAATGAAAATGGGAATTCCCTTGGGACAATTTCAGATACTATACAGCTGCCGGCACACAATGTAATAGTGGTGATGAGGGATGGAAAGGAATTTTTGGTTCCATTCGTTGATGCTCATATTATGCTTTTTGATAAAAAAAATAAAATCCTCATCGTGAAAAATGTGGATGGACTGTTAGAATGATGCAGGTTTACTTTCTGACACCTTTTCCTGAAATGGTCACAGCTGTACTTAGTGAAAGTATCCTGGGCAGAGCAGTTAAAAAGGGTGTTGCTGCATTTCATATAAAGAATCTTTTTGATTATGCTGATCCTCCACATTACCGCATTGATGATTATCCCTTTGGTGGCGGTGCCGGAATGATATTAAAGCCGGAACCTGTATTCAGAGCAGTGGACGACATTAAAAATGTTGTGGGTGATAACACCAAACTGAGAGTTCTCTTTCCCACACCGGATGGCGAGTTGTTTAGCCATGAGAATGCAGTAGAATTAAGCAAGGAAAGCCATTTAGTTTTCATCAGTGGACATTATAAAGGAATTGACCAGCGTATCAGGGAAAATTTAGTAACAGATGAGGTTTCAATTGGGGATTTTGTACTCACAGGAGGTGAGTTGCCTGGGTTAATCATGTTGGATGCTGCCATACGATTGATACCGGGAGTCTTAAACAGCTATGAATCTGCAGAGACTGATTCATTTACAGAACATTTACTAGATGGTCCCCATTACACCCGGCCGGAGAAGTATCGGGGCATTGGTTCACCCAAAGTGCTGCTTTCGGGAAACCATAAAAAAATTGAAGACTGGAAGAAAATCCAGCGTGAAGAAAAAACTAAAATCCGCAGACCGGATTTATGGGAAAAATATAAAAGTTTAGAATGATTGGAGAATCCATGAAGATCAGGGAATTTGAAAACAACAGAATAGGTGATGAAATGCATTTGGAAGAGTATTACCTCATGGCAGAAGATGAAGAGTCTGCTGTGGGTGAAGAACCAAAAGACGGCGAGGAAGAAACAGCAGCAGAAGGCAGTGATCCGGAGGTAGTTGCCGAGGAAAGTGAGCAACCTGCTGAAGATGGTGAAGCTGAGGATTCAAAAGAATCTGCCGCCCCCGACCCTGTGGAAGGTGAATCTGTGAAAAAGGAAACTCCTGAAGTATCAGAAGAAACTGACCAGGATAAGGTAGAAGCCGACGAATCTGCAAAGGATGCAACATCTGAGGAAAAAGCAGAAACTGTCTCCGAAACTGATGATACTCCTGTTGAAGGAGCAAAGGTTGAAGAAGCAGTCGTTGAGGAACCTGAAGATTCCTCGCAGGAAGCAGCACCAGAAAGTAATGAGCAGACTGAAGAAGAAACTTCAGAAGAATCTCCTGTTGAAGATGCAGGTCCTCCCCTTTCCCCTGAAGAAGCTGCAGTTTTAGCACAACAAACCAATACTGTTCAAGCCACCTATGCAGACATGCGGAAAGATTTACCTGATTTTCAATCCGGTGATACTGTTGCTGTGGGATATCGAGTTGTGGAAGCGGGAAAATCAAGAATTCAGTTGTTTGAAGGTGTGGTAATTAAAATATCCTCCGGTCATGGATTAGATAAAACTTTCACTGTGCGAAAAATTTCCAGTGGTGTGGGAGTGGAAAGAATTTTCCCCCTTCATTCTCCTAACATTGATTCTGTGAAGGTCTTAAAGCGGGGTAAGGTACGCAGAGCCAAGCTGTACTATCTCCGTGACAGGGTTGGTAAAGCCACCCGTATAAAAGAACGGACAAATCTCTAACACAAAAACCCCGGCAAGCTACCGGGGTTTTTTATTTGTGACTACACTAACTACGGCCCGTTGTTTTTTCATTACAGAGCAGAATATAACGAAGGATGCCTCTTATACTTACCCATCAAATGCGTCACGAAATCCTAATTGGGAATATTCCCTCTTGCCAAAGTAGTAAAAAGGCGTTGTATAAACATATCAACAACATAAAAATTGAATTCTATATTCTGTTGTTCATTTAAAATAGGTTCAAGAGTCCCGGTATATCAAAGAAAAATGTGTGAATCTACAGAGTAGCCTCCCCCTAAATTATGTCCCCCACCCATGAGTCAAATTCAGAAGAATATCATCATTACCAGTATCGGGCATTTTTTGGTACATGCTATGACCATGATTCTTCCGGTGATTCTTGTTATTCTGGAAAATGAATTTTCAGTATCTCTGATTTATTTGGGGGAACTGGCTACCATTCAGATACTCTTTCTGGGAATTGGCGGATTCCCAGCAGGATTTCTTGCTGACCGCTTCGGTTCACGCATGGTACTCCTTATGTATTTTCTGGGACTCATCATCGCCTCAATTTGGCTGTTTTTTTCCCATACCTTCACCATGACAGCGCTGGGTTTGGGATTTTTAGGACTCATCACCGGGCTCTATCATCCTGCAGGGCTTAAAATGGTTAGTCATTCCTCCAATGTTTCAAGGTATATGTCCTACCATGGGGTGTCCGGCAGCCTGGGGCTTGCAGCAGGTCCCATTTACGGTGCCTGGATGTCAAGCTGGCTGGGGTGGCGGTATGCGTATCTTTTTATGGGAATCCTCGCATTAGCAGCACTATGTTTCCTTTTAACCTACCATAGGGAAGCAAGACCAGGAAAAGTATCGTTCAATCTGAAAGGGAAATTCAACAGGGCACATATACTTATCATTAGCGTTGCCTCCCTTTGGGGTTTTGCCCATCATGGGCTTTTTAATTTCCTCCCCTACTATTTTGAAGATGCGGTGGAAACATCTCTGGGAGATGTAATAGGTTCCGGATTCCTTACAGGGTTTGTCCTTCTCTTGGGTATTATAGGCCAGCTTGGTGGGGGCAGATTAGGAGAAAAGTATCCAAGAAAGAACCTATATATTTGGGTGGTGCTCCTCAATATCCCTTTTCTCATGGGCATGGCATTTCTAAATGGGTTTTCACTTGTAGTAATAACCGGTATGCTGGGGGCTGTAAATTTCATGTTTCAACCTGTGAATAACAGTTTGCTGGCAGATGTAACTCCCACAGAAAACCGAGGCATTATATATGGCTTTTCTGCAGGTATCAGTTTTGGGGTTGGGTCATTTGCCGGGATAGCCGGGGGGTATCTGGGTGAACTTCTCTCCATCAATGCGATTTTCCCAGCTATGGCTGTTGTTTTACTTCCCGCAGGACTCTTCGCAATTCTGTTGAAAAAATCCATCTAATTCTATTACATTAATACCCCTTTATACCGACGGAATATCATTAAACCATTTCATTTTAACGGAGAAAAAACATGACCCTGAAAGAAAAAGTTATCGCATTGGAAGACAGAGTAAAGAGATTACAGGAAATTGGTCTCTCTCTTTCAACAGAGGACGATATTAATGTTATCTTTGAGCTTATCATGGAGGAAGCAAAAAATATTACCAATGCTGATGGCCGCACCCTGTATATGATCAGCGAAGACGGCAAAAGTATGAAATTTGAAATTATGCGTACTGACTCCATGAATTTTGCGCAAGGAGGGACTACAGGTGTAGAAATTTCTATTCCACCCATGCCCCTATTCGATAAAGACGGTAATCCGAATCATTCAAGTATTGTAACCTATTCTGCAACCACGGGAAAGACGGTAAATGTGAAGGATGCTTACACAGAAGCAGGGTTTGACTTTACCGGCGCAAAAAACTTTGATAAGACTACCGGATATCGTACAACCTCTGTTTTATCTGTACCACTTAAAAACCATGAAAATGATATTGTTGGTGTGATGCAGCTTATCAATGCCACAGACAAGAAAAGTGGTAAGGTAGTCACTTTTTCAAGTGACATGCAGCAGCAGATCGAGTCTTTAGCATCTCAGGGAGCAGTGGCTCTTACCAATAAACGCCTGGTGGCAGAGCTGAAAAACCTTTTTGAATCTTTTATCAAACTCATTGCTACTGCTATAGATAAAAAATCCCCATATACTGGTGGGCATTGTGAACGGGTCCCTGAAATTGCCATGATGCTTGCAGAGGCTGTGGAAAATACAAAGACGGGTAAATATGCAGATTTTGCCATGACGGATGAAGAACGGTATGAGCTTTATATAGCCGCCTGGCTGCACGACTGTGGTAAAGTGGCAACACCTCCTCATGTGGTAGATAAGGGTATGAAGCTGGAAACAATAACAGACAGAATTGAAACGGTGGATACAAGATTTGAAGTATTAAAAAGAGATGCAGAAATTTCTATGCTGCGGAAACAGATTGAACTAATGAAGGCAGGGGAGACTAATGGAGCCATTTCTGAAACAGAAGATGAATTTAATAATAATATCGCTCGATTAATTGATGAAAAAGAATTCATCAGAAAAACTAACAGAGGCGGAGAATTCATGGAAGAAGATGACCAAAAGCGAGTGGCAGATATTGGAAAATATACCTGGGAGTCTGATGGAGAATTAATTCCCTTCCTGGATGAAAAGGAAGTCCGAAATCTCCAAATACCAAAAGGAACATTGCTGCCTGAGGAGAGGGAAATCATTAATGATCATATTGTTATCACCATTGATATGCTGGAAAAACTCCCTTATCCGAAAAATTTGAAAAATGTACCTGAATTTGCAGGCGGGCACCATGAAAAACTGGATGGAACAGGCTATCCAAAGGGATTAAAGGATGAGGATATGAGTACTCAGGCAAAAATTATGGCAATTGCTGATATATATGAAGCCCTCACTGCAGCAGACCGCCCTTACAAAGATGGTAAGAAATTATCTATGGCAATGCGTATTATGGGCTTTATGAAAAAGGATTACGAAATTGATAAAGACCTTTTTGAAATATTTGTGAAAGAAGGGGTATATAAACAATATGCGGAAAAATATGTAAAACCTGATCAAATAGACCAGGTAGATGAGGAGGCTGTTCTGAAATGATGGAAAAAACTCTGATGGAAATGAATCGAGCAGAATTAAAAACCCATATTTTTCATCTTCAGGAATTTATTAATGAGGAGCAGACAACAGGGAAAGATGTGGATACCATCTTAGATGAAACGGATATTTTTGATGAATTTGAGGCGGTACTGCCTGATGAAGAATTTCCCATATTTGTCATAACTGTTCTGAACGGATTTCAGTCCGATGCAATATTAGACACATTATTAGATGCCATTGAGAAATGTAAAAAAGGGAATGGATAACATGAATTTTGATTGGAATTTAAACAGATGAGTTCAACGGTCAAAGTCCGGGAGGCTTTTAAAGAAATACCCTCAGTAGATGAACTCATTTTGCATTTTCAAAATGATCTGAATAATGCTCCCTACCCTCTGTATTTACAGACGATTCGCAATATTTTAGATACTATACGGGAGAATATCCGCAGCTCCCGTCCCATAGAGAATATTCCCGAATACACCAGAGAAAAAGTCAGAGCTGCCTTAACAGAGATTTCAAACAGCAATCTACGGCAGGTGGTCAATGGTACGGGTATCATCCTACACACCGGTTTAGGCAGAGCACCCCTTTCCCGAAAACTCATTGAAAAAGCAATGCAAGAGGTTGGTCCCTATTCAAATCTTGAGTTGGATATTTCTACAGGAAAAAGGGGGGAACGCAATAGCCATGTTGCAGAACTTCTAAAAAGCCTCACCACTGCAGAAGGGGTAGTGGTGGTGAATAATAATGCAGCTGCAGTCTTGCTTATGCTAAACGCCCTTGCTGAAGGAAAGGAAGTCCTCATCAGCAGAGGTGAACAGGTTGAAATCGGCGGGTCTTTCCGCATTCCGGATGTGATCAGAAAGTCTGGCTGCAACATGGTTGAAGTAGGGACTACCAATAAAACCCATCTGAAGGATTATGAGGAAGCAATCACCTCAGATACTGGCGCTATTCTGGTTGCCCATACAAGTAACTATAAAGTCTTGGGCTTCACCAAGTCAGTAGAACTCAGTGAATTATGTGCATTGGCAAAACGGAAAAAAATTCCATTAATCTTAGATTTAGGCAGTGGTGCCATCGCAGATTTTAAGAAATTGAACCTGCCATTTGAACCGGTGGTGAAATCTTATATTTCAGCAGGAGTTGATGTTGTCTCTTTTAGTGGGGATAAACTTTTAGGCGGCCCTCAGGCGGGAATTATCTGTGGTAAAACCAGGTTCATGAAGAAAATTCATAAAAACCCACTTTACAGGGCATTACGGTGTGACAAATTGAATTTTGCACTTTTGGAAGGCATTTTAAGATCTTACCATTCTGTAGAGAAATTCACCTCTGCGAATCTCACATTGGAATTATTCCAACGCAATAGAACGGATTTAATGAAAACAGGTAAAAGGCTTCTAAAATCACTCACGGCAAAAGTGAGAGGTGAATATGAAATTTCACTTGTTGAGACGGAGGTGGAGGCTGGCAGCGGTTCTCTCCCCTTAGAAAAATTTCCAAGTATCGCTCTTTGTTTCAAAGGGAAATTTAAGGCAACAGAATTATCCCGCAGGTTTCGAAATGCCACCACTCCTGTATTAGGGTATATCAAGGGAAACAATTTTTACATTGATTTGAAAGCCATTCCCAAAGAACAGGAGAAAATCTTCATTCAATCATTCATGGAAGTGTTGAAATGAACCAGACCGTGATAGGATTATCCGGACATATAGACCATGGTAAAACTGCCCTGGTTCAGGCATTGACAGGGGTGAATACGGATAAGCTACAGGAGGAACAACAGCGGGGAATGACCATTGATATTGGTTTTGCTTTCCTGAATGAAAATACCACTCTCATTGATGTTCCAGGTCATGAAAAATTTGTTAAGAATATGATGGCAGGGGTTTCCGGAATTGATGTTGCTCTGTTAGTGGTAGCTGCGGATGATGGGGTAATGCCTCAGACTCGTGAGCACTTCGAAATATTAAACTTGCTGGATATACCCCTGGGCTTAATCGCCCTTAATAAAGTTGATTTAGCCGACGAGGATTGGCTTGACCTGGTGGAGTTGGATATCACAGAATTGGTGAAAGGGTCATTCATGGAAGAAGCTCCCATTATCCGAGTCTCAGCAGTGGAAGGTACAGGCGTAGAAAATTTAAAAAGTTCCCTGGTAGAGATATGTTCAAAAGCCCCTGACAAACTAAATCGAGGGATTTTCCGAATGCATGTTGACAGAGCATTCAGTATGAAAGGTTATGGTACGGTGGTAACGGGAACTGTGAACTCAGGGGAATTACACAGTGGTGATAGCATAGAAATTTTACCTGGTGAGATTAAATCAAAGGTTCGGGGATTACAATCCCATAGCCGGGAAGTTGAAGAAGTGACAATGGGGGACAGGGCAGCCATCAATTTGCAGGGAATTGACAAAGAGCACATTCAACGGGGCAGTCAGATATCAGAACCGGGATATTTACAAGCCATGACCAATATGGGGGTGGCATTGCATCTGCTCAGTTCTTCTAAAAAGAGTATTGAACAAAACCAGAGAGTGCGCATCCATTTGGGAACACAGGAAGTCATGGCACGCATCGCTCTCACAGGTGCAAAATCTCTACAGCCCGGTAACAAAGGTGCCGCCATGTTGCGATTGGAATCTCCCTTAGTGGCTGCCAGGGGTGATAAGTTTATCATTCGCAGCTATTCCCCCATCATCACTATTGGCGGGGGAGAAGTATTAGATGTAGTCATTGAAGAAAAATGGAAAGTTGTAAAAAACAAAATTCAGGATTTATTTAATCATTCAGATACAGACCAGATACTTCAACTTGTAAGTCAGGAAGGAGCTAAACCCCTGACTGTTGAAAAATTGAAATTTCGGTTGGGAGTTTCACCCGAGCAAATTGAAGCGTTAATTAAAGGAATTGAGCCTCTGCAATGGGTACACAATAAACACCATAAATGGTTGGTAACCCGGGAGCAATGGCAGAATCTGAAATCACAAATTCTACTAATTTTGTCAGAATTCCACAAGAGACGACCTTTAGAATCCGGAGCTCAAAAAGAAGAAATTCGTCAACAATTAAAATCTGAAGAATCCCTTTTAGAGTTGTTACTACAGGAACTACAGAAAGAGAATAAGGTAGTTCAAAACGGAAAAGTATGGGCCGATTCACAATTTAAACTCAGTTTGAATAACGAAGATGATTCGCTGCAGACAGATATCCTGAGTATTTTAGATAAGGAGGGGTTTACCTCCTCCAATCTGGCAGAACTGTCAACTAAAACAGGTCATCCCAAAGACAAGCTATTGCAGGTTCTCAAGGTTGCTGAGCAACAGGGAAAAATTCTACGCCTGGATGGCAATATCATGTTTACGCGACGGAATTTTCTGACTCTAAAAAGTAAAATTCAGCAGCATTTTATGAACCATAGTGAACTATCCGTCCCCCAGTTTAAAGAGATCGCACAAACCTCTCGTAAATATGCTGTACCCCTTCTTGAATATTTTGATAAGATGAAAATTACTTTCAGAGCCGGGAATGCAAGGAAGTTGGTTCAATGAGAATTATGAATGGGAAATTATTAGTCAAACCCTTTAGGGTAGATAATCTGGTACTGTAAAATTAATGAAATTCTATTACAGACATTTTAATATTACCTCCAGCCATGCCATTAATAGTATGGCTGTAGCATATCTTTCCTTTTTCGGAGATATATATGTCTAAGCCCAAAGGTCCCACTCCTGTGATGAAGCAATTTTGGGAAGCGAAGAAAAAGCACCCGGATGCTGTCATGTTGTTTAGAATGGGTGACTTCTATGAGACCTTTGAGGAGGATGCAGTTATTACCGCAGAAATATTGGGGATCACCTTGACAAAACGCTCTAATGGTGCTGCATCCACAGTGCCATTGGCAGGCTTTCCCTATCATGCCCTTGATCAGCATTTGTATAAATTACTAAAAGCAGGTCACCGCGTAGCGATTTGTGAACAGATTGAAGACCCGAAACTTGCCAAAGGCATTGTAAAAAGAGAAGTTGTGGAAGTACTATCTCCGGGAACTGCCATTACTGACCGATATTTAGATGAAAAAGAAAATAATTATCTCTGTGCTGTAGTTCTTCAGAAAAACCATTGCGGCATTGCTATTTTAGATAATTCAACCGGTGAATTTAAAGCCTGTGAAAAACCAATTAGTAAGCTGAGTACATTTTTAAGTCAGTTCAATGTTACGGAAATTATCATTGCTGAAGACCAGGAAGCTGATTTGCATATCATATTAAAGGAGGACAGTGTATTCACCACGAAAATTCCCGACTGGTGCCGCAATTATGATACTGCCTTAGACTCTCTTACGGATCATTTTAAAGTAAATTCCCTGAAAGGATTTGGAATTGATACCCTGTCACTTGCCGTTTCTGCAGCCGGGTCTGCTCTTTATTATGTACATCAGAATTTTAAAGGGAAAATAAAACATATTACTTCCCTGTCTCATCTTCAGGAAAAAGGGGTGATGGGAGTTGATGCCTTTACCTTTCGTAATCTGGAAATATTCAATTCTCTTTCCACGCAGGGAATTCACGGGACCCTCATTGGTACTATAGACAATACCATAACTGCATCAGGCAGCAGAATGCTTAAAAGTTGGTTAAGACAACCCCTCAATAACAAAGTTAAACTGAACAACAGACTCAATTGTATCACCGAATGTATGGATGCTCTCTTCCCCTTGGCTGAGGTTCGTGAAAAACTAAAGGAAACTTCTGATTTGGAGCGTATCCTTGCCAGAGTTGCAAATGGAAAAGCTCATCCCAAAGATGTGGTAAATTTGGGAGTTACTCTGTCAATTCTGGCATCCTTTAAAGAGATCATTCCAAATCAATTAAAACAGCTTCGCAGAGTATTAAATGAGTTACAGGACTTAAGTGATGCAATCGCTAAAATTCAGGCTCATATCAAGAAAGAACCTCCGGTGAATATTTCAAAAGGAGGGTATATTCAGGACGGATTATCTGAGGAATTAGATGAACTTCGCAATATGTCAGCTGATGCAAGCCAATGGATGCGGGATATGCAGATTGAAGAGCAGAAGAAAACAGGAATTTCGAGTTTGAAAGTAGGGTACAACCGGGTTTTTGGATATTATTTGGAAGTTACCAAAACTCATATAGACAAAATTCCCTCACATTATATCCGTAAACAAACTCTTACTAATTCTGAGCGGTATTTTACTGAGGACTTAAAAAATTACGAGGAGAAAATTCTCTCAGCTGAAGAAAAGATCATCGCTCTTGAGGCAAAAATTTTTAATGAGGTGTGCCATGCCGTCATTCAAGAAGGGCATGCAATTCAGATCAATGCGGGAATAATGGCAACCTTGGATATTACAGCTGCTCAGGCAGTATTGGCACAGGAAAAAAATTATAACCGCCCGGAGATCAATACTGACTCTCTTATTTCCATAAAAAATGGGAGACATCCTGTAGTTGAAGATTTACTTCCCATTGGCGAAGACTTCATTCCCAACGATGTAACTTTGGATAATGCTTCCTCTCAAATTGCTATTATCACCGGTCCTAACATGGCAGGGAAGAGTACTTACCTTCGCCAGATTGGACTCATAACTATCATGGCACAGGCCGGTTTATTTGTCCCGGCGGAGACGGCGGTGATTGGTTTAGTTGATCAGCTTTTCACCCGTGTTGGTGCCAGTGATAATCTTGCCGGAGGTGAATCCACATTTCTGGTTGAAATGAACGAAACTGCTAATATTTTAAATAATGCCACCAGACAGAGTTTAATTCTGTTAGATGAAATAGGCAGAGGTACCTCCACCTATGATGGACTCTCCATCGCCTGGGCAGTAACCGAATATCTTCACAGTCATAAGGATGTTCAGGCAAAGACTATTTTTGCAACCCATTATCATGAATTAGTTGATCTGGCAGAAAAACTTCCCAGAGCAGTAAATTTGAATGTGGCGGTAAAAGAGTTTGGTGATAAAATTATATTTTTGAAAAAGATAATTCCGGGAGGTGCAGATAAAAGTTATGGGGTGCATGTGGCTGAGATGGCAGGTCTTCCCGGAACGGTAATACAAAGAGCAAAAAAGTTGTTACAGGAACATAGCTGTGGTGAAAAGGAATATTTACCTCAGGCTGAATTGGATCTTCAACCTCAATTAGATATTTTTTCAGAAAAAGAAAAAGCATTGCAGGATGAACTCAGCACCATAAATGTAGATGAATTAACTCCCATTGAGGCGTTGTCTAAAATAGATGAATTAAAGAAAAAACATGGATTATAAACGATTCATTTTCATCAGTGCATTTTTGTTGACGCAGGTATTTTCCTATTCAATTGACGGAGGATTTTTTACTCAGGCACAAGGGGCAAAATCTGCAGCTTTAGGGGGATCCGGGATGTTCACTGAGGATGGGGGTAATCCTCAACTTTTACTAACTATGGATAATCCCACTATCGGTTTTGGAATTGGAAACATATATTCCGGGTTGGTAAAAGGAAATTATTTTTCATCCACGCTGCACATGAATGATATACCACTCTATATTGGCGTCTTTACCCGAAAAGTCAGTGGAATTCCAGATACCCGTAATGCCTGGCAGGATGATGGTAATACAATTCCTGAACCGGGTGAAATAAATTATTTCAAAATAACTACTATTCAACAGCAGGAAATTGGTGTAAAAATTGCCAGTGCACAATCATGGAAACAGATTTATTTTAGTACCATGTTAAAACCACATTATCAAGTTCTTGCTGAAAATTCACGCTTTGGAATGGGGGTTGATATAAACGCCTCCTATGAAATTACCAGGGGAGTTACCATCGCAGGAAAATTAGAAAATGCCCTTGGAATGTACACATGGAATACAGGCAGCATTGAAAAAAATCTGCCACGGTTAAAAATGGGCGGTGTCATGCAATACAACTCAATTCAAGCAGGGGGAGAGTTAGGGAAAGAAATAAGGCAAGGTAGTGAACTCTTGTATACTCTAGGAGGTGAAATATTATTGCAAACTAATGTGTTTATTCGAGTTGGAAAATCAAATAATTCTAAAGTGACAGCAGGTGTGGGTATCAAATTCCCCTATTTACAATTAGACTATGCCTTTGTTCAACCTGCTGAGGAATTACCTTTCAAGGCGACCCAATTTTTTACTCTGTCATTTTTTACTAAGGAATTACACCGTTTTAAGGGTAAAATAACGCCTTAAGATCTTTGAGTTTACAATTAAAAAGCTGTAGTATATAAATCTTGGATTTTCGAGGATTGACATTCCAACTCAGGGGAGGATGCATTTGATATTATCAATGACTGGTTTTGGCAGAGCTGAAACACAGAATGATGAGGTTATTTTAGCTGTTGAAATTCGTTCTGTGAACAGTCGTTATCTGGACTTTTCTCCCCGATTGCCTAAATCATTAATGCCCTTTGAAGATGAGGCACAACGGTTGGTGAAAGAAAAGTGTATCCGTGGCAGAGTGAGTTTATCAGCCAAAATTGAAAAAAAACCCGGAGTAAAAAACGGGATGGCACTCAACCACGAAAAATTAGCTGAATATATGGCTGTAGTCAAAGAAATTCAGGATTCCTCAAATAGGGAAGATTTACCTTCTATGGGAGATATTCTGAGGCTTCCTGAAATATTTTCAGGAGAAAACAGAGAGGAAGAAAACAGTTTAAAGGATTTATTTTTAGATTCCCTTAAAAGTGCCATCCATGAGATGAATTTAATACGGGCTGAGGAAGGGGAAAATATAGCAACGGATTTTGCTTCCAGATTAAAGTATATGGTTGAAGTTACAGGCGTCATCCAAAAGGCAGCTGATGCATCCCGGTCTGATATTGTTCAGCGGTACCATCAAAAAATTAAGGACCTTTTAGATGATGTGAGCATTGATGAATCCCGGTTATGTCAGGAAGCAGCGATTTTGGCTGAAAAACGAGATATCACTGAAGAAATGGTTAGGCTAAAGAGTCACATTGAACTGTTTAAATCCTATATGGAAACCTCAAAAAATGAGGGAAAAAAATTAAATTTCCTGATTCAGGAAATGGGAAGAGAGATAAACACCATTGGTTCAAAAACAGATGTTATTGAAATCAGTCATTTGGTAGTTGATCTGAAAGATGAGTTAGAAAAAATAAGAGAACAAGTACAAAATATTATATGAGTATGGGAAAATTAATTGTATTGTCTGCTCCGTCAGGTACGGGGAAGACTTCTGTGTGTAAGCAATTGCTAAAGAATAACCCAATATGGAAATTTTCAGTGTCAGCCACAACCCGTCCATTGAGGGAAGGGGAAGTAGATGGGAAAGACTATATCCACATGTCGAATGAAAAATTCGAACATAATGTGAAATTTGGAGATTTCCTCGAATGGGAATGGGTACATGGAAATAAATATGGAACGCCTATTGGCCCCCTCGAAGATGTGTTGGATGATGGCGGGACCATGCTTCTGGATATTGATGTAAAGGGGGGAAAGACGGTGATGGAAGAGTTCCCCGAAAATACAGTTGGAATTTTTATTGAGCCACCGGGAGACGATGTACCCGAACAGTTGGAGATTTTAGAAGAAAGACTGGAGAGTAGGGGGAATGAGCCTTCCAAGCTAATCAAACAGAGGTTGAAACGATTCCCGGTCGAAATGGAATATAAAGAAGATTTTCAATTCCATTTTATAAATGAAGATTTAAAAGAAACAGTGAAAAATATTGAAAAAGTTATAAAGGAGAATATCAAGTGAATGTAAAAGCTATCCCCATGAGTGATTTGTATAAAGTATGTGATGATGTATATGAATCTGTCATGGTTATTGCTCAGCGTGCAAAACAAATCATAGATCAACGGGTAATTCCAATTGATGAAACAGAAGAAGTAGAAGATTCCATTTTGTATCAGGAACCAGAAATTAAAGTGGATTCTTTAGACAAGCCCATGGTACAGGCTCTGGGAGAATATATGGAAAACGAATTGGAATGGCGGCAACCATCAGAAGATGATCTCCAGTCCAATGGCTCATGACCCGGAAAAATTATTCGGGTATTTAGAACAGACTAAAGAACTTTACGGAAATACCATATACCTGGAAAATCCCACTGCAGAAAATCCCACGGTAAATGCAGAGGGATTAGCTGCATATTACAATGAAATCTGTAACTGTCAGCTCTGTGATTTAGGGAAAACCAGAACCAAGTTTGTATTTGGGATTGGAAATCCTGATGCTGACATTATTTTTTTGGGTGAAGCTCCCGGTGAAAAAGAAGATCTTGCCGGGGAGCCATTTGTAGGCAGAGCAGGAAAATTGTTAGATAAAATGCTGGCAGCCATCAATCTTACCCGGGATGATATATATATCTGCAATGTATTAAAATGCAGACCCCCTAAAAACCGTGATCCCCTTCCCTCAGAGGTGGAAAAATGTGAGCCTTATCTGAATCAGCAATTATCCCTCATACAACCTAAACTCATTGTTGCCTTAGGCAGAATTGCAGCATGTACCATCTTAAAAACCAAGGAGCCCCTGAAAGAATTACGCAATAAGGTTTTTTCTTATAAAGGAATTGATCTGTTAGTTACTTATCATCCTGCTGCGCTCCTGCGCAATCCTAATTTCAAAAGACCGGCCTGGGAAGACTTCCAGATGATCCGGGATAAATATCTGCTGAAAAACTAATATGGCTGAAAAGAAGCAGCCAATGCGTCTCCCCCCCCAATCTGTAGAAGCTGAAGAAGCAGTATTGGGGTGTATGCTGATAGATCCCGAAGCCGTACCCAGAGTTCTCCATACTTTAACTGAGAAGAGTTTTTATAAAACAGTCCATGCCCACATTTTTACTGCAATTTCTGCCTTATTTGAAAAAAATGATACGGTGGATACCATTTCTGTGTCAGATGCTTTGCAAAAATCGGGAAAACTTGAAGAGATTGGCGGTGCTTATTTTCTGACAGGTTTATCTTCAAATGCCCCCTCCGCTTCCAATGTTGAATTTTATGCAAAAATCGTAAAGGAAAAAGAAATTCTCCGCTCCATCATTCAGTCTGCAGTACAAATGAGCACAGAGGCATACGAAAGTCAGGAAGAAACCACTAATATTTTAGATAAGGCAGAACAGATTCTCTTTAACCTGTCACAGGATGCAAACCGTGGTGGCTTTACGGTGTTGGAGCCGGTTCTGCATGAAGTGTTGGATATTTGGGGAAGCCGTAAAGGAGGAGATCTTACAGGGGTTCCCACTGGCTACTATAAACTGGATGACATCCTCTCGGGATTACAAGCTTCGGATCTCATCATTTGTGCGGGGAGACCATCCATGGGTAAAACTGCCTTAGCACTTTCCATTGCCCGAAATGCAGCTGTAGATTATGGTCATAAGGTAGGGCTATTCAGCTTAGAAATGTCCAACAGGCAGTTAGTGGAACGCCTTATCACTGCTGAGGCCAAGGTGGACAGCCATTCAGTTCGTACAGGCAGACTCCCCAAAAAAGATTGGAAAAACCTCTCTAAAGCTGCAGGACCAATTTCCGAAGCGCAGATTTATATTGATGATACTGCAGGGCTTAACATCATGGAATTGCGTGCAAGAGCCAGACAATTAAAAGCTGAAAAGGATATTGAACTCCTTGTGGTTGACTATATCCAGCTGTTATACTCAGGAGGAAGAGTGGAGAGCCGGCAGCAGGAAATTTCCTTTATATCCAGGTCATTAAAAGCTCTTGCAAAAGATTTGAATATACCTATTCTTGCACTATCTCAGCTTTCCCGTGCACCTGAAACCCGTACTGATCATCGTCCCATCATGTCTGACTTGAGGGAAAGTGGTGCTATTGAACAGGATGCTGATGTAATCTTATTTATATATCGAAAATATGTGTACAGCAAGAATGAAGAGGACAGGGGATTAGGAGAAATTATCGTTGCCAAGCACAGAAACGGTCCCACCGGAATGGTGGAAGTTTCCTTCATAGATAAATATGCCCGTTTTGAAAATCTGAGCCGAACTGAACAGGACTTTATTCCTGAAGACCTGCCTGCCTGATCATGCTCCTGGATAAATTAAAAAATATACTCCCTGGTGATGGGGGTGAATTCCCACCTGATTTTCAATCTATCATTCACAATCTGAATTACGAAAGAGAGAAGGATCAGGATCACATCAATTTTATCTGGAATGTGTATCAATTCAGTGCGAATGCCCATGAAGGGCAGCAGCGCAGATCAGGAGAACCCTATTTCACTCATTGCTCATCCGTAGGAGTTATCCTTTCAGAATGGAAGATGGATGCCAAGACTATCTCGGCTGGATTACTCCATGATGTCATTGAAGACACTGAAGTCACCCGTGGTAAAATGGTGGAAAAATTCGGAGAAGAAATTACTGATCTGGTGGATGGTGTTTCAAAATTATCGGGAATTAAATTTTCCAGCAGACTGGAAAAACAGGCAGAGAATTTTATGAAGATGTTTCTATCTGTTGCCAAAGATTTACGGGTAATCATCATAAAATTCGCTGACAGGCTGCACAATATGAGCACCATTGAGCATCTCCCTCTCATAAAGCAGCGCCGCATTGCCATCGAAACGCGGGATGTGTATGCACCTTTAGCACATCGTCTGGGAATGAATAAATTAAAAATTGAGTTGGAGGACTTAGTTCTTAAAACCCTGGAACCAAATGAGTATAAACAGCTACAGAAAAAAGTTCGTGCATCCCGTAGACAACGGGAAAAATATATTGAGGAGTTTTCGAAGCCCATACGCTATGAACTCAATTCTTTTAACATAACAGCAGAAATTTTAGGCAGGGCAAAACATTATTATTCCATTTTTGGAAAGATGCGCCGGCGCCATAAGAAGTTCGAAGAATTATTTGATTTATTTGCAATTCGCATTGTGGTTGATAAAATTGAAGAATGCTATGCTGTTTTAGGAGTAATCCATCAATTATATACTCCCCTGCAGGAACGGTTTAAAGATTATATTGCTACTCCTAAATCCAACGGATACCAATCCATTCATACTACGGTTTTTGGTCATAAGGGTAAAATGGTAGAGGTTCAGATTCGCACCAAAGAGATGGATCGTACCGCTGAAATCGGTGTGGCTGCCCATTGGGTCTATAAAGAACAGGGCTCAGTTAATGCTGAGGGAAAGGACATTGACCGCCATATGCGTTGGCTGCGAGAATTAGTGGATGTACTGCAAGGAGAGGATACTAATCCTGATGAATTTCTTAAACTGCTTAAAGTTGATCTGTTTAAAGATGAAATTTTTGTCTTTACTCCTAAGGGAGATGTAACGCAGCTGCCTGCAAATTCCACACCTATTGATTTTGCATTCCAGGTACATTCGCAGGTGGGGATTCATTGCATTGGTGCCAAAGTAAATGGAAAAATTGTTCCCCTGAACACGGTTTTGAATAATGGAGATTCCATAGAAATAATTACTTCCAATACGCAGAAACCCAGTTATGCCTGGCTGAAATTTGTTCAAACAGGCAAAGCGAAATCTCATATCAAACGCTGGGTAAAAAAGGAGCAGACAGAACAAAGCATCCGGCTGGGGAAGGAGATATTGGAAAAAACCCTGCGCAGAATGAAACGCATTGCAATTCTCACAGAATTACAAACCAAACCGCAGCTATTAGGATTTAATTCTGAGGATATGGTGTATTCCGCATTAGCAAACGGACAACTCACTGTGCGTGATATCATTGAAAAATTTGAACCGGTAGTGGAAGAACCGGAAGCAGACCCTGAAGAACAGTCCCTTACTGAACGGTTTATCAGGCGTGCAAGAAGACAGGCAAAAGGGGTGACTGTTGATGGCGTTCACAACGCCCTGTTGGCATTTGCTAAATGTTGTAGCCCTATTCCCGGTGACCACATTGTAGGTTATATCACTAGAGGTAGGGGGGTTACCATCCATCGCAACAGCTGCAAAAACATCCCCTTTATGGAGGGAGAAGATAGATTTATATATGTGGAGTGGGATGTGCGTTCTGGAAGCTCATTTATCGTTCGACTAAAGATATCATTAGAAGACCGAAAACAATTATTAAAAGATATAACGGAAAATATATCGGCCCTAAACATAAATATTACCAGTATTGATATGAAGGCAGCAGAAGGAATTGCTACTGCTATTATTATTCTGGAAGTACGCGATACCCGACAACTCGAGCGTCTGACAACCCGAATACAGAAAATACCTAACTTTATTTCTATAGAAAGGATGTAAGATGAAAAACCTAAACTACACACGGGAAGATATTATCCGCAGAACCGGTGACAAGTTAAACCTTACCCGTGATGAAATGAAATTGATTCTGGATACCACTCTGGACACCATGGCAGATATGTTAACTGAAAAGAAAAGCAGAATCCGGATTGAATTACGGAATTTTGGCATCTTTGAAGTAAAACCTACTAAAGCCAAACCCAGAGCGAGAAATCCACGCACTAATGAGGAAGTTTTTGTACCTCCCCGTAGGAAGATTCATTTCAAACCGGGTAAAATCATTCGCCAGGAACTCCAACAGGAGTGGCATCCCAGCGATTGAGCCGGTATCTGGGAGTAGATTATGGTGAAAGGCGTATAGGCTTAGCCCTTTCAGATCCACTGGGGATCATTGCTAAACCTTTCACCATAATAGACACCCAAAAAGAATCTCATCCCCAAAATAAAATCGCTGCAATTGCTTCTGAAAATGAGGTAATTGGTATTGTGGTGGGAATTCCCTATACTTTAAAGGGGACGGAATCACCACAAACCATTAAAGTCCAAAACTTTATAGAATCGCTTAAACAATCTACCAATACAAAAATCATAGGTGTAGATGAACGCCTCAGTAGTGTTTCAGCAGAAAAAGCCTTAATAGAACAAGGTGTTAAAACAGGCCACAATAAAGGCAGAATTGATGAGACGGCTGCTGCTATAATTCTGCAGGAATATTTAGACTCAAAGTCCTGAATGCAAAATAGACGCATCATTTTCCTACTTATCCTCTCTGCTGTATTGACAGGGCTGGCTCAACAACCCTTGCATGTAGGATTTCTGGCATGGTTCAGTTTAGTTCCCTTTCTCTTTATACTTCAGTCTATTCATAAGTTAAGCAAAGGGGTATGGATCGGTTTTATCTGGGGCTTTTTTTATTACCTCTCTACCATTTTCTGGCTTGCAATGAATATTGGAACAACTCCCTTGATCGGGATTATTTCCATGTTGGCGGCTGTCCTGTATTGTACCCTTATCAGTATTCTCATTTGTATAACTGCGATATTTTTAAAAAAATATTACCCCGATAATTGGAGCGTAGCGTTCCCCTTTATTTGGACATTTATTGAATTTCTGCGAAACCGGGATATTCTAACCGGTGGACCTTGGACTGCCCTGTCAAATACACAGACAGAATATCTCACTCTGATTCAAAATACTGAAATCAGCGGAATCTATGGCATCAGTTTATGGCTGGTATTCCTAAATGTATGTATTTTTCGTTGGCTGAACAGACCTTATCCACAGAGAGCTTTCCAGCTCATCATTGTTTTTATTTTCCCCTGGATAACAGGATTAATACTTACCCCTGAAATTGAAATTAATAAAGGTAAGAGTGTTTCTGTGTCAGTGATACAACCCAATATCCATCTGTCGCAGAAATGGAAAAGGGGAGCTGCAAAATCCAATATGAAATTGATATTGGATGCCTCTCAGCCAGCTATTAATGATTCTGTAAAATTGGTTGTCTGGCCGGAATCTGCCACCTCTGCCTTTATCATGCAGAAAAATACCTATTACCTGAATTGGATTCAATCTCATCTGAATAACTCAAAGTTAATGACGGGAGTTCCTTATTTTGAAGGGGAAGAACCACATAGAAAGTTTTATAATTCAGCGGTAATGCTTTCAGCCGATTCTGTGTATTCACTTTACCATAAATTAGTACTGGTTCCCATGGCGGAGCATATTCCCCTCTCAGATATTTACCCTTCCCTGAAGGAGTTGAATTTTGGTCAGGCAAATTTCACCCATGGTTCCTCCTACACCATGTATAAGGTAGATGGACATGCATTTGCTCCCATGATTTGCTTTGAATCTGTACTGCCCTGGTTAAGCAGGGAATTTATATTAAGAGGTGCGGAAGTGCTGGTGTATCTGGTGAATGACGGCTGGTATGAAACAGCTCCGGAGCCCCAACAGCATGCCAAGCAGGCAATTTTTCGTGCTGTGGAAAGTCGTCGTCCGGTTATCAGATGCACTAATACGGGAATCTCTCTGGTGATAGATCCCGGTGGGAACATCAAAGGGGAGCTGCCGTTAAATGAGGCAGGCGTTATCAATACTGTAATCTATCCAAAAACAGCCTTAACTTTTTACACTAAATATGGTGATATTTTTGCAGTTATGTCAGGGATTATAATTTTATTATTTATAGCCGTAATACCTTTTAAAAAACATGATTAAATACTTAATGATATTATTCAGCACCGCAATCCTCAGCGGAAACCAACCTACATCCTCCTTACCAAAACTGCAGTCTTTGGTGTTGCCGGGGTGGGGTGAGTTGAGTTTGGGAGAAGAAAAGCGGGCTCAGAGATTTTTCATTCAGGAAGCTGCTCTGTGGATAATGTATTTAGGTGCAAAAAAATCTTCCTCCTGGTATGAGAGTGATTATCTGGCATTTGCAGAATTGCATGCTGGTGTGGATATGCAAGGAAAGAATTATCTCTATGCAGTGAATATTGGTCACTATGATGATTTCGACACCTATAATCAAACCAAAGAACATCAGCGTCTGGTAAAGGAAAAATATGCTTCGGGGCAGGGCTTTGAGTGGCAATGGAATAGTTCAGATAATCGAAAAACTTATGATCAGATGCGAATTAATGCTGTCACCTATAATAAATATGCTCGATTTGCCATTGGAGGACTGGTGCTCCACCGCCTTATTTCATTTATTGATGTACTCTATTTGGAACGGCAAAACAATTTCAATGTCCAAACTTCTTTGACCCCTGGTCAAACCCTTCAGGTTAACTGCATTTACCACTTTTAATTTACATCCCCATTAGCCGTCTATAAAATCGGGCTGTTAATTAAATCCTTTTTCCCCTAAATACATTGCCTGTAATTTTCGCGGTATTTTTGAAATTAGGGGGAGCCGGAGGATGAGGCCCTGACCACCTCAATTCCCTGTATATTTCCCAAAACATCCCTTTTCATTTACTTGTAATTTCATTTCTTATCCTTTCGTAAATTAAGTACGGAACGGATGAAAAAATTTTTACTTATACTGCCATTTTTATATTTATTGGGGACTGCCTGTGCACCCTATGTAAAATACCAGCATATTTCTCAGCAGAAGCCTTCTAAAGCTGCAGAGTACAATATTTCTGTTTATCATGAACTTGATCCCCTGCCTCCCCATACTATCGTTTTAGGTGAAGTTACCATAGATAATGCAGTACCTTCCGTAGTAAACTGCAGCTATAAAGATGTTATCCGTTTGGCAAAATGGAAAGCACGGAAAGTAGGGGGGGATGCAATCCACATAACCCAGATTAATCTACCTGATGAATCCAATAGTTGCTATGGTGTGAATGCAAAGATAATTGCTTTTGATCCCCTGGCACAGATGTTCTGGCCCTCTATCAATTTGGATGAAAACGATTTCCGGGATTATTATCACTCCAATGTATTAGACGCCATAGAAGGAATCTGGACCATCTCAGAAAATACCAATTGGGAAAATGTGCTCACCGGTGTAAAGGGAAATAATGAAGTAGCAGGCAAATATGAAGTGGCCATCATTCGGGATGATGATGCATTCAACCGCTACAATGCCTATGTCCTCCACAGTAAGGAAGCCGGTTTAAAAAGAGGACAGTTAAAAGCCTACTACACCAAAAGCGGATTTAAACAGACCTACAATGAACATTGGTTCATGGCTGATCATTCCGAATTGGTCAGAAATATAATATTAGAAGATAGTGGTATTTTCAGAACCACATCCAAGTATTCTAAGTATCCTGTAAATTATGAACGGGAAAATCTGTCTTTAAAGGTATATCCACCACACTATATGACTGCTCCAGGACTTTCCATGAACACCCAGTTAAAAACCATGGGCAGTGGGTTTGTCATCTCCGGGAATGGTCTTATTATCACCAATTATCATGTAATTCAGGGTAAAGAAACCATCGAAGTGTACTTTCCCTCCATTGATAAGCATTTTAGTGCTAAAATAGTATTAGAAGATAAAAACAATGATATTGCTCTTCTTGCTTTGGATGAATTTCATATTTCTGAATACTTCACTGAAGATATCCCCTTTATAATTTCCAATACTAAAAATCTCAGATTAGGGCAGGAAATTTTTACTTTGGGCTATCCATTGGGTGAGATTTTGGGAAAGTCAGTTAAACTTTCTACAGGAGATGTAAGCTCTTTGTATGGTATTCAGGACGACCCTCGTTTAATTCAAATCAGTAACCCTATTCAACCGGGAAACAGCGGTGGACCTCTGTTAAATGAAAATGGTGAAATTGTAGGAGTAGTGCTTTCTACCCTGAATGCACGGTACTTTTATGAAAATGAATCAATCATACCCCAAAATGTTAATTTTGCCATTAAAGGAAATTATGTATCTAATCTTATATCCATTCTCCCGGAATATCAGGAATTATCCAAGAGAAAGAATTTGCTCATGGGGAAGAGTCTTGAAGAACAAATTGAGTTGATTACCCCCTTTATAGTCACTGTAAAATAGATTCTGACTCAGTCATGTGCCCTGCCAAAAATGAAATTCTCTGATCTGAAGTTTAGAATTTCTCCAAAATACATCTTAAGAGTTGGAATTGGAATAGTTTTCAGCATTTTGAACGCTGATGATTGTGGTGAGTACAATGCAATAAATAACACTGAATATAACTGCGAATGTAATGAGGAAACCTGGGAATCTTATTATTCCTATATGATCGGCTGCTGGTTGCCTAATGCTGATCTGCAGAATGCAGATTTGAAGTGGGCAAATTTCGAAGGGGCATATCTGGTTGGTGCAGATTTACGCTATGCACAAATGGTGACTACAAAGCTATCCGGTGCTAACATGGTGAACGCAAATTTGGTAAACGCAAAACTAAATTGGGCTAATTTGAATGATGCCAACATGGTTGGTACAGATCTACGCTATGCTGAATTGGAAAATGCAAATTTACAAAGTACCAATTTAGAAGGAGCCAATTTGGTTAATGCAAATCTGAAATTGGCTGATCTCAGATTAGCAAATTTGAAAGATGCATCCCTGTTTGATGCTGACCTTTCTTATGCAAACCTTGAAAAGGCAGTTTTAGATGATGCCTGGCTCTGGTATGCGAATTTGTCGGAAGCATTTCTCATTGAAGCATCCCTGAAAGTGGCTGATCTGCGGTATGCCAATTTGGTAAAGTCAAAACTCATGGGTGCTGATTTTACTGATGCAGGACTATTTGATGCACAATTAATGAATGCAGATTTATCCTATGGTAATTTGCAGGGAGCGAATCTTCAGCACGCTGATCTATCCGGTGCTCTGCTTGAAGGAACCCTGCTCTGTGATGTAATTACGGATATGGATTTCAAATTACATGAATGGAAAGGAAATCCAATTTGGGACAGAGATTGTTTTGGAAAATGTGGGGGAGATATGACAGTTACAAAAGATACATGCGGGGTTTGCGGGGGAAAGAATGAACCCGGCACAGGCCACTGTGACTGTATGGGGGTTCCTCATGGAGAAGCTGTCATTGATGCTTGCGGTATTTGCGGAGGCATTGCAGATGGAAGTGACTGCAATTTTGACGGAATTCCCGATGCATGTGAAGCTATTTATCACATGGGTATGAAGCAGGGTTCCACAACCCCTGATCTAAACTCAGACGGGAAATCCGATATTTTAGATGCAGTTATATTAATTGAGGGGATTTTAAAGAAATGAGCTATACTGAACAGCCCATGTCATGTCCACAGCATTGAGGAGAATTTATCATTCCAAAACCGTCTGGACATTTTGCAACACCTACCTTTGTACCATCATCTTTTGCAATATGATTGTGAACTAATTCAGTGCTGCACTTTGCACAATTTAGTCCACTCACGCCCATTCCACAATGTTCACATGTAAATTCAGCCATTAATTTTCCTTAAATATAAATATGATTTTTCAAGTTTCTCAGTATATTAAATATAAATTCAATTCAATTCGATCCACATCAATATTAAATGATGACCTTTTGCAGTTAATTCGTTCTTTAGACAAGTTGGAGTTAAGTCCACATTATCTGGAAAAGTATTTAAAAATTAGACAATCTCTCCTTGAAAACCACAGCATGATTGAAGTTACGGATTTTGGGAAAGGATCAAAGTTCTTCACATCAAATCAGCGGAAAGTATCCAGCATTGCGAAGGTAGCTGGTATCAGCAAAAAGAATGGAGAGCAGTTGATAAAATTTGTACATCAATTCCAACCCCAACATATTTTGGAAATTGGAACCTCATTGGGACTGGGCACATCCTGTTTGAGTTTAGGTAATCCCAATGCAGATATAATCTCTCTGGAAGGCTGCCCGGAAACTGCTACTGTTGCAACATCCCTGTTGCAGGAAAGCGGGCTAACAAATATTGAGATTAAGATAGGTGAGTTTGAAAAAACGCTACCGGAAGTGACGGAAAAAAGAAAATTCGACCTCATATATTTTGATGGCAACCATTCTTATGAAGCCACTAACCGCTATGTAGAAATTTGCCTAAAAACCAAAACCCCGCATACAATTTGGATATTTGATGATATTAACTGGAGTAAAGGAATGAATTTGTTTTGGCAGGAATTCAAAAGGAAATCTATTATCAAAAATTATTACGAAAATTGGAATTGGGGTGTGGTACGCTTAGATGGGTAAGAAAGAAACAGAAAGTTGAAAAACCTCTCCTCTCCCTTTTTGTCTCCTCGCAGAGAGGAGAAATAAAGCTTCCATAATTTGTGATATAGAATATTTACCAACCACCCCAATCTTCGCAAATACCTTTGCTCAGATTTTCCCCTCCTTGGCAAAGGAGGGGACGGGTCCATCCACTTTTATTACACAAGATTCAAAATAACCATCCATTTCAGAATGGGCATCGAAATTTAATTTTTCAAAATGGACACAGGGGAGGTTCGTTATATTATTTCATTCCGCAGGGGCATGGAGAGGATGAGGGATAATGCTAATTCTGAGTATTAAAATAATCCGCTATAACAGGCAGGACAGAATTTTTAGAATCAAAATAGTGGTCTTCACCCAAATGATTAATAAAGTTTACTTTTTCCAGAACCTTTTTAATTCGTGGTTTTGCATTAGATACAAGCACCTTAATATCCTGCGCCTCAGCCCCTTTTATGAGATCTTCCAAGGCATAAGCACCGGAAAGATCAATCATAGTCACATGGCTCATATCCACAATTAACATTTTATGAGTAGGTGCATCTGCATAGGCATTGATTAATGGTTCGATGGATCCAAAAAACAACGGTCCCTGCGGCTGGAACACATTCACCGGGAGTTTCTCTAACTCATGTAAAGTTTTTTCCTTCAATGCATAATAGGACTGGGCAAAGGGGATATTCTTATGCTGATAGGTAGTACTCACCTCCTGCACAAAACGGAAAAATGCAAAAATGACTCCAATGGCAATGGCCACCATGAGATCTTCATAGACAGTTACAAACAAAACGATGCCAAATACCCATAAATCTGTTACAGGCAGCTTTCGCAGTACCGGGAGAATTCGATAATCCAAAATATCAATACCTACTTTAAACAGAATCGCTGCTAAACAGGCAGTGGGAATGGCAGCCACCAGAAAACCCAAACCGTAAATAATTGCCATAAGAGTGAGTCCATGTACGATGGATGCCAAAGGGGTTTTGCCTCCGAATTTGATATTAGCCACCGTACGCATGGTTGCTGTTGCTGTGGTAACGCCGCCAATGAGACCGGCAGCCATATTTGCCATACCCTGGCCGAAGGTCTCTCTGTCACTGCTGTGGCGGGATCGCGTCATATTATCTGCCACGATGCAGCTCAGTAAACTATCTAAAATGGCAAGACCTGCCAAGGCTAATGCAGGGATTAAAAACTCACTGAATCGCGAAAAATCCGGAATATACAATTTTAGAATTTCTGATTCTTCTTCACCTCCCATTTTATCACCAATATATGGAATATTCAAATCCAGCAGATAGGCAGTGATTGTACCCACAATTAATGCAGTTAATGGTGCAGGGATATGTACCAGTAAGGGAAAACGCTTTATAAGAATGTTCCAACTAAACAATATCAGCAGGGAAGGAATGGCAACATAGAGCGCTTCCACATTAATATTTTGGAGGGTATAGCCAAAGTTGCTGATAACCAAATGAATATTGTTTTGTGTTTCCAAACCTACAAAGGCATTGATTTGGGTGAGGATAACAATCACACCAATACCGCACATAAAACCGGCTACCACAGGATAGGGAGTATAATGAATAAAGCGGGAAATTTTCAGCATGGAAATAGCTACCATAATCAAACCACTTAAAAAGATAATGGAAAATGCCGCCACCAGGTCTGGCTGATTGGTGCTGCCAATGACAAATGTGCCCATGAAGGCACCAATCTGAGCTGCTTTCGGAGCTGTGGGACCACTGACTCCCACCATGCAGCCGCCGAAAAGTCCCCCCACAATACCGCCAGCAATGGCACCCCAAATACCGGCTATGGGACCCAACTGAGAAATCTCTCCAAAGGCGAGAGCTAATGGTAGTGCAATAACGGCTACGGTAATACCGGCAATGATATCCCCGCCAATATTTGTAGGGAGAGACTTAATATTCTGCCAGGGACTAATTTCTTTCAGGCTGCTATTAATAAATGCAAAAAATGCCCGAAATGAATATTTAGATGAATCTGTGTGTCTGTAGTTATTATTGCTCATGTAATGATTATATAGTGAAAAAATTAGCGGGTAATTTACTTTGAATGGATAAGAATTTTGGAATAGAAGTGGAAATTGAGTTGGAATATTGAGGGTGTTTTTAAAATAACGGTGTAAATAGTCATTGAAGTATTTGCCCTTTAAGGAAAAACACGGAGAATAATATGACCATAAAATAGAACTTTTAGACGAGTTTCTGAATATTAGTGAACATCTGTCGAAGATACTTGTCTCTTTTTGACTACTCTTAATAAAGTTGGTTTCAACTAAAAACCCCATCAATTAAGACGGGGTTCTCGTTGTTTCTATCGAGTCGAGGTGGCAGTATACATCTACACCACCTATTGGTGGTTACGAAGTACTAGTTTGAA
>JASLLI010000060.1 GCA_030747125.1 Fidelibacterota bacterium
CAGGGTATTTTGCTTATATGCTGAATGGAATACAATTTTTCATCCACTTGCTGTTTTACCTGTACTGTATAGCGGCCATCCACAAATATGGCGGCTTTATCGAGAGTAATCACCGCCATACCTGCAGAACCGGTGAACCCTGTGGCCCAAGCTAATCTTTCATTTTCAGGAGGAATATATTCTGATAAATATTCATCATCATGAGGAATGATTAACATTTCCAAATTGTTTTCTTTTAACCAGGTTCTGATTTTAGCAATATTCTGTTCAGTGTTTTGCATAGGTATTCCGTTAGTTTACAAGATTTTCCAATTCATCTTTGGGTATAGATACTTTTTCGTATCCCATAACTTTTTCAAGAGGATCAAAGGCATTAATTCCTGAAGAAATTTCAATATCATTACCGGTGAATTGACATGGATGCATGTATCCACAGGCATGTGTCAGCTGCATTATTTCTTTGCGTAGCCCTATGATATAGTTTGCAGCTCGTTCTGCTTTTGAATCAATATGAATTCCCCGTTGCAGCCAGGTATTATGAGTTGCTACACCTGTAGGACAATGTCCTGTATGACATTTCTGTGCCTGAATACAGCCGATTGAGAGCATGGACTCTCTAGCAATATTTATTAAATCACATCCCATTGCAAATGCCACTACCGCTCTGTCAGGGAAGCCTAACTTTGCACTGCCAATCCAGGTGATATCGTTAATAAGATTATGATTCTTAAAAATCTTATATACCCTTTTAAAGCCAATTTTGAAGGGAAGGGAGACATGGTCTGCAAATGCCAGTGGTGCTGCACCTGTTCCACCTTCACCACCATCTAAAGTAATAAAATCCGGCCCTTGTCCTGACTCTTTCATGTGTGCTGCTAATTCTTCCCAGAAGGATGTCCCTCCAACAGCAGATTTGATCCCTATGGGGAGATTGGAGATGTCCGCAAGTTTTTCTATGAATTGTACCATCTCCGGAATATTATTAAATTCTGAATGGCTGTTTGGTGAAATGCAGTCCTTGTCTTGAGGTATCCCCCTGATTTTTGAAATTTCCTCTGTAATTTTATCCTGAGGCAGAATACCGCCTTTCCCCGGCTTTGCTCCCTGAGATAACTTAATTTCAATCATTTTCACAGTGGGATGGGCAGCAAGTGTCTTTTCAAATTCCTCTGCATTGAAATTGCCTGCTGTATCCCTGGCACCAAAATATCCTGTTCCAATTTGCCAGATTAAATCGGCACCATAGTCATGGTATGGACTGATGCCACCTTCTCCAGTATTGTGATAACATTGTGCAGTTTTAGCCCCTTGGTTTAGAGAGGATACTGCTTTTCTTCCAAGCGAACCGAAAGACATGGCAGAGATATTCACTATTGAATTAGGGCGGTAGGGCTTTTTCCTGTTATGAGAAGCACCAATCAGCTTTGCACAGGGTAATGATTTTGTATCAATATTTGACTCTTTCTGCATTTCCTTAACAGGGAATGCGGCATGTTTTAATACAGGGTATCCTGTTTCATACATGATTTCTGTAGAGCCAAACCCAAAGTTATTGTTTTCTTTTTTGGAAGTAGCATAAACCCAGGAGCGTTCTGCTCTGGTGAAGGGCATTTCTTCCTTGTCATTTGCTACCCAGTATTGTCTCAGCTCAGGACCTGCTTTTTCCAGCAGATACCGCAGATGCCCAATGACGGGGAAATTTTTTAATATGGCATGTTTCTGCTGGATTATATCATGAAGGAATACAATTCCCAAAACCCCCAATATGATAAAGAGTAGTTCAGTAAGATTCAATTAAAAAGTAATATGGTTAAATGGCTGGAAAATTTATCTCAGTTATGAGGCGGCATTCAAAGAAATAAATGAGTTTTTGTACTGCAACCAACCTTGGTTGCTGGATAATGACAATTCCACTATTCTTATAAAAACACCGACAAGCATGGTTGCTTGCCTGCCTGGCGGGAGACAGGTTGTACCCTAGTACCCTAGGATAAAATCAACCCCACCAATTGCACCACATCAAGGACATTAACAATACCATCATCATTCACATCAGCACATGGGTCTAATTCATCATTATATAATATTGCATTTACCATGGAAACTACATCCAGCACATTTAATATGCCATCACCATTCAGATCGCCGGATAAACAGGTATTGTCCACACATGCTCCCTGCTCAATACATACAGCAATATTATGGTTAATGGAAGCATCCAATTCTGAGACAATTGTAGAAGAATTTTTATAGACCACTTCAAATTTGTGATTGAGTATGGCATGGTTATGTGCTGAAAATTGAGCCGTATTAAATAAATTAAACATTTGATTGTCATTTCCGCCATTAAAAATACCGTCATCAATGAGTGGGGTCGGAATATCAGGAAACCCCAATCCTGCCCAGTCTTCACAACTGTAGGGGCTGCCTACATCCATCACTGCAGTAATTTTATAAAAGAATTCATTATCTGCCCAATTCTCATATATTTCATCCACCGTACCGGCTTCCACAGCACAGGAACCTCACCAGGTTGCCAGCATTTCTATCCAGATGACTTTAAAATTACCGCCATTTTCAAAGCCATTTAAATCTTCTAATTTGAGATAGCCACCGGGATAGTCTCCATAACAGACAGGATAAGCAATGCGTTGGTGAGCCTCTGAGACAGTATCACCAAGTTCGTAATAGCCTGCGGAACTGAAGGCTATAAGAAGGATTATAACAGCTCCGGATACTTTCATGCCATAAATTAAACTGAAATTAAAATGCTTAAAGAAAATTGAAATGTAAAGCTATGTTACAAATATTGTTCTACCTTTTGTACTAATCTCCCTGCTTAGATTTAGCCCTTAATTTTCACTTTTAATCGAATAATAAAAATTATGAAACAAAAAATTATTGTACTTGGCGGGGGAATGGTGGGATCTGCCATTGCAAGAGATCTGCACGATTTAGGTTATGATATTACCGTTGCTGACAGGGATATTCAATTAAAAAAGATGTATGATTTATTTGAAATTGATTTCCTTCAATTAGATTTTTCAGATCATTTTGCCCTGAAATCAGCTATTACCTCATTTCCAAATGTGGTAGGTGCAGTCCCTGGATTTATGGGCTACACTACTTTAAAAACAGTTATTGAATCAGGGAAAAATATTGTTGATATATCCTTTATGCCTGAGGATGCCCAATTATTACATACATTAGCTGAAGAGAAAGGGGTTACTGCCATCGTTGATGCAGGTGTGGCTCCCGGTCTTTCAAATTTGTATTTTGGACAGGCAATATCCATGTTTGATGAGCTGGAGTCAGCAAAATGTTTTGTGGGTGGATTACCCCAAAACCCTAAGCCACCATGGTATTATAAGTCCGTATTTTCTCCCATTGATGTCATTGAGGAATATACTCGCCCTGCCAGATTAGTGAAAAACGGAGAGATCGTAACAAAGCCAGCTATGACAGAAATTGAACAAATAGATTTCCCTGATATAGGAAAACTTGATGCGTTTAATTCTGATGGACTGAGGTCATTACTGAATTTGTCCATTCCTAATATGGTTGAAAAAACGCTTCGCTTTCCTGGACATATTCAGAAGGTGATCGCCTTGCGGAATGAAGGTAAATTTTCTGAGGATAATATCCAAAGTACAGCAGCTTCACTTATTGTAGATTGGGCACCTAATGCATTAGATAAAGATCAAACTGTTATGCGACTTGAATTCTACGGGAAGGTAGCCGGAGAAAATTATGCGATTCGCTATGATTTACATGATAAATATGACAGAGAAAACAATATTACCTCCATGGCACGGACTACCGGTTATACCTGTACTGCAGCATTACAGCTACTCCTTTCAAATCAATTTTCCATGCCAGGGGTATTTAATCTGGAAGATTTGGGGAATAATCCTCAATTTGTATCCGCCATCTTTGAGTATCTAAAGAATAGAGGAATAAGTCTTACAGAAAACCCTATCGAAATTAATCAGGAAGTGTAGTCTATGGGAAAACGCCGATTTTATAATGATGAGAAATTTTTAGGTAGTATGAGTGGAAGACCTCTGAGAATCCTTTCTGAATACCTGGGTCCTCTCAGTGTGATTCGCCACCATAATATCAAAGATACTATTGTATTCTTTGGTTCTGCAAGAATAAGAGACAAACATGACAGTAGTATAAACCAATACTATGGTAAAGCCCGGAAATTGGCAAAATTACTTACTGAATGGAATATGGAAAATTACCAGGCAGAAAACAGATTTATCATCACCTCAGGTGCTGGGCCGGGGATTATGCAGGCTGCAAATCAGGGTGCAAAGGATGCTGGCGGGAAATCCGTTGGATTGGGTATTTCACTCCCCTTTGAACAAACTAATAATAAATTCATTACTAAAGGATTAAACTTTGTCTTCCATTACTTTTTCATGAGGAAATTCTGGTTTACCTATTTGACAAAAGGAATTGTAGTCTGGCCCGGCGGGTTTGGCACCTTAGATGAACTATTTGATATTCTAACCCTGCTGCAGTGTAAAAAAATTACCCGTAAAATTCCTATTGTCCTTTTTGGTAGTGAGTTCTGGGATGGACTTATTAATTGGGATAAACTAATTCAGGCAGGAACCATTTCCCCTGAAGATGTGAAACTATTTGTGATTAAAGACTCTGTTGAGGATACCTTCAATTACCTAACCAGAAATATGCGGAAATGATAATTGCCATTGAAGATAGAAGATTGACAAATTTTAATAACAATTTCAATATTTTATAGCCATAAGAGTAAATCTGTGGGGTAAATTAGAATGAAGGTTGCTATATTTGGAGCTACCGGTTTTGTAGGCACCTATATTCTCAACGAGTTGCTATCCAAGGGATATACTCCCCGAATTCTTGTTAGAGCTCAATCACTTGAAAAGGTGTCTAAAAGAGAAAAAATTGAAATAGTCACCGGTAATATTGAAGACAGAAGTGCAATTTTGGAGACCATTCAACATTGTAATGCATTAATCTATTTAATAGGTATAATCAGAGAATTCCCCGGACAGAATATAACTTTCGAAAAACTACACTATGACGGTGTATTGTATTGCATTGAAGCTGCAAAGAAATGCGGGATTCAACATTTTGTTCTTATGAGTGCCAATGGGGTAAAAGAAAATGGAACGCCCTATCAACACACCAAATGGAAAGCAGAGCAAGCTCTTATTCAATCAGGATTGGAATATACCATTTTTCGTCCATCACTTATTTTTGGTGATCCAAAAGGACAGGGAAGACCTGAGTTTTGTACCCAAATTCGGGATGATATGCTGAGTCTTCCTCTGCCTGCACCACTGTTTTATACCGGATTGCTACCCTTTAATGCAGGACAATTTGAATTGACACCTATTCATGTGAAAAATGTAGCTCAGTTTTTTATAAATGCCTTGAATAAAAATGAAACAAAAGGCAAGACATTTGAGTTGGGAGGAGAATCTCATTTTACCTGGAAAGAGATACTGAAATTCATTGCTTTAGCCAGTGGTAAAAAGACTTGGCAAATGCCAACCCCTGTATTAGTTGTTCATACAATTGCAGCATTTTTTGACAGGTATCCTTGGTTCCCTGTCACCAGGGGTCAATTGACTATGTTATTGGAGGGCAATATAGTAGAGAAACTTTATTTTAAATCATTTGATATAAAACCAATCCCTTTTATGGAAAAGGAATTAAAGTATTTAAAGTCTGTTTGATAATATTTTACCCTCCCTTTATACCCTTGTCGAACGGGTTGTTGACTTTGGTATGATGTACATTGAGTAATTATAATTACCTATTTCTTAAACATATGTAAATTACAATTATGGGAATAGTCCAAAATTGAAAGAAGAACCGTATCATTTTTATCTCCATTACGACCCATCAGGTGAATCTTATAACTGGAATTTAGACACAGAGTCTTTTACATCTATCAGGGTAACTTCTGCTGATGGATTAAGAGAAGAACTCATTTCTAGAAATGTCGGAATTCTGGATTTAAAATACCTGGACACAAACAAAAACAATCAATCTGAACTTCAGGAATGGAATATCCAGGTATGGAATTTTCGAAAGAGCCATTTTAATTGGTTGATCCAAAGAGAGGAAGGTAAAATTAAATATATAGAAATCAATTCAAGGGTATAACTATGTTTGGAAACATTAAAGAAATATTAAATCGAATTGCAGAACATAGTGAGGGAATGGCAGAATTATTAGATGATATTATCAGAGGATTAGTAGAGTCACAAAATGAATTAACTGTAGAACCTCTGAGAACTGATTTAGATGGATTGAAAGAACAACTATTTGGGAAACCCAAAAGAATATTGACAGATGATATCAAGACTTCAATTGTTAAGTTAACAGAACATTCTAATATCAATATTATTCCCGGTGATGTACCCTCGATATGTCACCCTATCTGTCTTGGTAAGGCATATAAAAAGTGGAATTCCAAGGTAGGGTTTACCGGTGTTGCAGAACAGATCATAGCTTATTGGTTACAGTGTGCTAACAAGAACAAAGACACTCTAATTATTACATTCGCATGGGATGAATTAGACTTTAATCACAAATTCAAAAGGAAATTTGATGCACAGAGTAATCATAAAGATAAAACGGTTTGCGTTGTTTTGGTAACATCGCAGGGGTTTTCAATTCAATATTTGAGGTAGAGAGTTGAAAAACTCTTCACTAAAATATTTTGTAGAGAATTCAATTGTTGAATTGTTATCAGAAGTGATTGTACATCCTTTGAGCCATTTTTCAGAAAAAAGTTTGCAGGTAAGACTTGCAGACAAATTATTAAAAAATAAGAAGCTTTCTACACCAATTAAATCAGGTATTAACGACAAATATTTTAAACAAATAAATAGATTGAACATTACTGATAATTATAAGGGAAAAGTATTCTCTGTGCCTCCCCTGCAAATGGAATATGGACTTAATATTGATTCAAAACCATATAGAATGGATATTGTCATTTTAGATCCCGCAGAAATTAAATCCATTTGTTCCTGGCAATTACAAAATGAAAATAAGAAATATTTAGAACCAGTGATTGGAATAGAAATTGGGACGGAAAAGTCCAGCTGGGGTAAAATGAGCGGTAATCATCTGGAAAATGATGCGCAAAAAATGAAAAAAGGAAAAGTTAAGTTTGGATATATCCTAAATATTATGCGTAATACAAATGTATGTAAAAAAAATTCTCTGAGTTATAAAAAAAAATATAACCAAATAAATAATTTCAAAAAAGGGATGGAAGAATTTGCAATCTCAATGCCAGTGATAAATTGGGTTGGAATGATCCACCACATAGCTTATCAGGAAATTGAGGTGTTTTCCTTAAGTACAGGCTGGAAGAAAATTGACTTAAGGCAATCTACCTTTGGTATAAAAGATATACTATTTCATTGAATCTAAAAATCCACAGAGGTACAAATGAAATCGGTGGGAATTGTATTGAAATTTCAACTGCAGCCACCCGAGTACTATTTGACTTTGGTATGCCCCTTGTAGAGCCTGATAAGTCAGAATTTAATTTTAATAAATACAAATCCCTTTCAACCAAAGACCTAATCAAAAAGAATATTTTACCAGATATAACTGGGTTATATACAGAAGATCCTAATATGATTGATGCGGTTATTATTTCCCATCCACATTTAGATCATTATGGTTTCATAAATTATGTGCAAAGAGATATTCCGATTTATATTGGAAAAGCAGCCCATGAGCTAATTAAAATATCTACGATATTTACTCCCTCACAAATTTCAATATCTTCTCCTTATTATTATCAATATGAAAAAAGAATTAATATTGGTGATATTTCCATCACGCCTTATCTCAATGACCATTCTGCCTTTGATGCCTATTCCTTTTTAATTGAAGGCGATGGGAAGCGAATATTTTATTCTGGTGATTTCAGGGGGCATGGGCGCAAAGGGAAACTATTGGATACATTAGTTAAAACCCCTCCCGAAAATATAGATTATCTGCTCATGGAAGGTACGAACCTTGGGGGAAGCAAAAAGAATAAGTCTGAAGATGATATCCAGATGGAATTATTATCACTTTTCAATAAATCTAATGGTATAAACTTAGTCTATCAAGCGGGCCAAAATATTGACAGAATTGTATCGGTATTTAAGGCATGTAAAGAAGCAGGGAAAATTTTTGTATTGGATGTTTATTATGCCTACCTCCTCACACAGCTTGTAAAGGTAACAGGAAACAAGCTCCCATATCCATCAGATGGATTTAAGAATGTGAAAGTTTTCTTTTCTTCTTCAGCTTCAAAAAGTTTAGTAAATGCATTAGGAGAAAATGAATTATATAGCTTTCAACCATATAAAATAACAAGAGATGAAATTGACCAAAATTTTGACAAGATCGTCATGATTGTCAGAGGAGCATTACTTCCTCATTTTAAGAAAATGAATAATATTGACGGTGGAAATTTCATTTACTCCCTTTGGGAGGGATATCAGAAAAAACAACCTACCAAGGCTTTTGTACATTATTTTGTGAAAGATAGAAAATTCAATTACCACTATGTACACAGTAGTGGGCATGCTGATTTACCAACATTGACAAAAATGGTGAATGGATTGAATCCTAAAAAGTTAATTCCGATTCATACTTTCAAAAAGGAAGAATATAAACAAAAATTTAATAAACCCACTATTGAGTTAAAGGATGGGGAGTTGCTTCAATGTTGAAAATGGCATTACAATATTATCTTCATGGTTCCTATTGGTCTGTTAGTTTCTATCAATATAACAATTTGTAACAAATATTACTTCTTCTGGTCTATTCTTAGGTTTTAGTTTATAAGATGAAAATATTTATCATAATTTTATTAATGCAATCGGTTTTCGCACTGAACTATAGTGAGGATATCTCACCTATAATCTACGATAACTGCACCCTTTGCCATAGAGAAGGGGAAATTGGTGCCTTTCTTCCTCTCACAAATTACCAGGAAGTTTTTGAGAACCGCTACTGGATTTCCTATGCTATTTCTGGAAATGGAGATGGCAGTCGTCATGGAAATCCAATCATGCCCCCCTGGCCGGCTGACAGGAGTTACAGCACCTTATTGGATGAAATGTACCTCAGCGAAGATGAAATCCATTCTTATCTTGAGTGGGTGGATGAGGGAGCTATGCAGGGCGATCCTGCATTAGAATATCCCATGCCGGATTATCCCACCGGTTCTGCCATTGGTGTTCCTGATATGGTACTGGAATTAGAAGAGTCTTATTTTATTGAAGGAAATTTTCAAGATGATTATCGCTGTTTTGTTCTGGAAACAGGATTTACTGAAGATAAAGATATTGCAGCTCTTGAGTTCATTCCGGGAAATTTAGAAGCAGTCCACCATGCTCTCATTGTTGCTACACCAGAGGGAACTACGGATGCATTAGAAGCTGAAGACCCCGAATATGGCTATGATTGCTTCGGTGGTTTTGGCACTTTCAATATTTCTGACTTTTTAGGAGGTTATGCTCCTGGAGTCCGCAGCAGAGAATGGCCAAATGGATTGGCACAGCAAATTCCGGCAAATTCAGAATTGATTGTACAAATACATTATGCTCCTTTAGGAAGTGATCAAACAGACCTGTCCTCTGTTAATATTTTTTTCAAAGAAGAACCTGCACAGCGCTATGTTCAGGAAAGAGTTCTCATCAACTTTACCTTTCAACTTCCCCCAAATCAACTTACTGAAGTGCATGAAGTTTGGAATGTTTATCAGGATATAAGCTTGATTCAATTCCTGCCACACTCTCATCTATTGGGGAAATCATGGG
>JASLLI010000061.1 GCA_030747125.1 Fidelibacterota bacterium
GTCAATTTAATGATTTAACTTTGTTTTTCAGTACTATAATAGTAATTGTTATAACTATAGTAATTTTTTGAATAATAGGAATTTTTATGATTCATATCATTGAATACTACACCGGTAGGTTTGGAGCCCACATGTTTTAATGCTTTCAATGTATGGTCTATACTATCCTTTGCTGTACTACCAAAACGAACTACAATTATAAACTGATCAATAAGGCGTGAAAGTACAACAGCATCGGTTACTGCCATTATGGGCGGCGCATCAAATAAAATTACATCATAATTCTTTTTCAAATCTGATACGAAGTCAACCATGAGGTCAGATCCTAATAACTCAGAGGGATTAGGAGGAATAGCTCCATTATAAATTATTTCCAAATTGGGAATATCACAAGAATGGACTACCTTCTTCCAGTCCTTTTCTATTCCGCTTAAAAAATGAGTCAATCCATTCTCCTGATTACTCTTAAACACTTTATGTAATACCGGTTTTCGCAAATCCCCATCAATTAAAATGGTTTTCTTACCAAGATTAGCATAGGTAATTGCTAAATTAATTATGGTTGTCGTTTTTCCTTCTCCCGGTCCGGGACTTGACACCATGATACTCCCTTTATCACCCTGCCGTGTATACATTAGACTAGTTCTCAAACTTCGGTAGGCTTCAGATATTGGTGATTTGGGGTCTTCATGAGTTACCATTCGTCGTTGAAGATTACCTACGGTTCTTCCTCCGTTTTTTAAAAATCCCGATTTTTTCTTTTTTACAGCAGAATAGGCTACACCCTTTCCAATGGAAGGAATTATCGCAAGTATTGGAAGATGTAATCGTTCCACATACTCCACAGAGCGTAGTGTATTATCAAAGTACTCAATTGATATACTAATGCCAAACCCCAGTAAAGCACCAATAAATAGAGCCATAATCAGATTTTGCAACAAATGCGGAGCAACAGGTTTTCGGGGAATTTCCGCCTTATCAATCATTCTTACTTTACCAGGTTCTGAAGCCATACTCACCCTTGCTTCTTCCATCTTCTGTCGAATATAGGAATATGTGTTGGACAAAACCTTCTTTTCTCGTTCCAATTTACCTAAATACGACTGTTTTTCAGGAAGCAATCGTATTTCATTTTGATATTTTTTGAGGAGGCGCTGAGATTGACTGGACTTTGCTTCAAGACGATGTAATTCTGTTTCAATTTCAAGGAGTTTTCCTATGAGCTCCTGACGGTAATCAAGAGGGTCCACTATTGATAATCCCTCTGCAATAAGTTCGTTGGTTTTTTCCTCCAGCTGGTTTTTTAGAATCTGTAGATTTTCTTTTGTTTTTAAAACTGCTTCATGCTCGGACCCATAAACGGTAGCATTTCTTACCAACTCAGCTTCTTTTTCATTCACCTGAGTTTTCAATGCGGATAATTGAGCATTTATTGAACTGAGCATTTGGTCAACAATCCCTTTTTCCAACCCGGAAAGTTGCTCATTCAGATATTCTTTCTGGCTGGATAGAATGTTTATTTCAAGATTGTTAGAATTAAATTCTGATTCTACTCCAGTAAGATTATTTAGCAGATTTTCAACATTCCCCTCAAGGTCATAAATCTGATTTTCTTTCTTATAATTTTGGATTTTTAAATCAGTGGCTTCAATCTCTGATTCTTTTTCATTTAATCGGGACTCTAAAAATGATTTTAAATGGATTGATTCGTTATTGCTCCATTCCCTGTCCCTTGTTTTATACGCCTGTGCCACCTGATTCGCAATTAATGCTGCTTCATAAGGGTGGGGACTTGAACAGGTAATATGAATTATATTAGCTCCCCGTTTATAATAAACAGATAAAGCGTTTATGATGTTTTGGTAAAACTTCTGGCCAATTTCCGGGCTGTACTCCTCTTCATATTGAGGAGGTTGATTTTGTTCCGGTGTCCACTTACCCATGGATAATAATTTACGGATCGGGCGTCTTAACCGCTGTCCCCGGGGCATAAAGACCTTTGTTCCAAATACATATAATCTATTCCGCTTATTGGTATTCCACAGCGATTTAACTACATCTTCCGCAACAGTCCTGGACTTAATAAGTGCGATTTCATCTGAAATTTTAAAATCATTGTTCATTCCAAAATTGAATAATTTCTGAGCTCTGTTGGAAGTCTCAATCATAACAGAAGCGGTGGCTTGATATACCGGAGGAGTGGATATAGTGACATACCCGGTTATGAGAAAAATTATAGTTGCAGAGCTGATTATCCACCACTTCGCCCGGAGAATTTTCCGGAGGATATCCTTTAGAGTAATCTGAGGATATTCAACATGAGGTGAATTGTGAGGTGAATGATCTTCCAATATTTCTATTTTGTGATAAGGTTATTCACATTTAAGTACACATTAATCAGACTCATTATTGTATTTATAGTGCCTATTTCCTCAATAAAATATGAAAATGGAGTCTGTTTAATAATAAAAGTATCATTGGGTTGAATTGAAATGAAATTTGACCTGTCTCCCGTTTTTATATATTCATTAAAATCAATCTCATGGACAATAATTCCATCCTTGTCAGGATATTCATGATACACTTTTATGTTTTTATAATTGGCACCTTTTCTTGGACCTCCTGACAGAGACAGTAAAGTAGCTAAGTCAATTCCTTCATCCACCAGAATCCTGCCAGGTTTATTAACATGACCCCAAACATTTACATACATTCGAATCACCCCATCTTCACCTGAAACATATCGAGCTCCTGTGTTGGGTGGAATTATCCCTTCACTTAACTGCCCTGCTAAAAGAGCAGTTGAAATTAAAAGTGAAATAAAAATGTTATTTGGTTTTTTGATATTCATGTTCGGAAAGTCTTCAATAGAGCAGGATTAAAATTACACTTCATATAATTGATCTTTCAAGAAGGAATCCTGCATAAATTAAAATTTATTGCATCACCTCATCTATTGCATGATTATGAAATTGACTCTTCATAAAATAATAAGCTCCTAAACCAGTAAGTAAAATATATCCATAGGCATGCATGAGAATGGCAAATGAATTTCCGACTGCAGGAGAATACGCAAATACATCTACAATGGCATATTTCACCGCCGCATGAAAAGTGCCTATCATGCCCGGCGCAGAAGGAATAGATAATGCCAGAGATGAAATGACAAGAATAAACAATGACTGTAACCAAGATAGCTGTAATTGAAAAGCCAATTGAATCAGATAAACATCCAGCCAGTAAATTAACCAAATGATGAGACTAGAGAGCATAACGTGTAGGACTACTTCCTTTCTGATTGATAGCAATCCGTCAAATATATTTTTAATTATAGTCACCAGTCTGTGTTGTGAAGATAAATTTCTTATTTTCCCAATAAAAAGTAACGCGGTAAAGACCCCGATGATTGATAAAAACCCTCCTGTGATAACATAGGTTTTAACAGGTTCCTCCAATGGAAAGACTAAAAGAAGAAGGAGGGATAATACTGCCAGAGATAAGGTGTCTAACAGTCGTTCTAACACTACGGTTCCTACAACAAAGCCTTTACTTAAATTCCATTCCTTGCCTACCAAATAAGACCGAAGTAATTCTCCCAAACGGAGGGGGAGTACATTGTTCCCAAAATACCCTATCAATTCTGCTTTGTATAGAGATGAGGTCGTTGGTGAATTTTCTTCTTTAAATAACCACTTCCATCGAATTCCCCGGAACCACACTGAGATCCAAAGCATAACAGTTGCAGCAAGTAAATAAATCGGCTGTACATGACTAAGGGATTCTGTAAACTCATCAAACTCGAAATCCCTAAATGCCCAGTAAATAGCCGCAATGCTGATTGTCAAACCTATAATGGATTTTGGACTTGCAAGAATTTTTGAATATTTCATAATTCAGTATTCATCTTAAATCAAATTCTGAAGAGGATTCGGAACCAATTAGCAGAGATAAGGAATTTTCCTTATCAATTTGAATATTGCTTATTTTGGTTTCCAATTCTCCTTCCCGGATAGTAATATATTTAAGGTTGTTTTCCCCGCCAAAATGCAAACGGACATCAGTATGCTTAGAGAATATGGATAACTTATAACTGCCATCTTTTTTCTTTTTCACGGGTAGAGCTTTCACTCTTTTAAGATTCACCCATGAAAATATCTTCTTCTCTAATTTTCTGTCAATCTCCTGGATAAATATCTGGTCGGTTCTTTCATCATAGGATTTCCAAACTTTTCCATCAGACACAACAACACGGGGACCTACCTCATACCGAAATTTATTTCCAGGACCTGTAATTATATTTCCGTTAAGATCACCTGCCAGTGAATTCCCGCCAATTTGAGAATTTACAGAAATAGTAAATGACACTTTTTTATAATCCTCCTTCAGAATGGAAGCATGTCCATCAAGCCACATGTCAAAGGGATTTGCCGCCCATCCCAGGGAAAACAAAAATAGTAGTTTACTCACCAAATACATTTGCAAGATATGATTCATCCACTAATACATCCCTGGCTTTACTCCCACTATATCCGCTGATAATTCCCAGAGCTTCTAATTCATCAATAAGCCTCCCTGCACGGCTGTACCCAATCCGGAATTTCCGTTGCAAAAGGGATACGGAAGCCTGTTGTGATTGAATGACTAATACAGCAGCATCTTTAAGCAGCTCATCTTGGTCTTCGTCAAGTGAAAAATCTCCATCCACTTTTTCTTTCCGGGTTTCAGGCAGGAGAATTTCTTCCGGCTTTGGTTGTGAAGAAATATGCTCCATCACTGCTTCTATTTCCTCCAGGGTTATGAAAGCATTATGCAGCCTGATTGGGGAAGCAGTACCGGGCAGTAAAAACAACATATCACCACGACCCAATAACTTTTCTGCTCCCATTTGATCAATAATGGTTCTGGAATCAACTTTAGAAGATACCTGAAAAGCTATTCTCGCCGGGAAATTCGATTTTATCACACCGGTAATTACATCAACGGATGGGCGTTGAGTAGCTACAATAAGGTGAATACCCACAGCTCTGGCTTTCTGTGCCAGGCGTGCAATAGGCTCTTCCACTGCTCTGCCGGAGGTGAGCATTAAATCTGCTAATTCATCAATGACAACCACAATATATGGGGCAGGCTCCAGTTCAGGATTCTCCTTTCGCCGTTCATGGTATTCGCTGATATTCCTGACTCTGGCATCTGCAAAGACCTGAAACCGTCGTTCCATTTCAACAATGGCTGAATCTAATATTCCCACGGCATTTTCAGGAGTTGTCATCACATACTCATCTAAATTGGGTGCAGTAATGAGATGATACCCTACCAGTGATTTGTAAGTAGCCAACTCCAACTTTTTGGGGTC
Organism: Fidelibacterota bacterium; assembly: GCA_030747125.1. GTDB lineage: Bacteria > Fidelibacterota > Marinisomatia > SCGC-AAA003-L08 > D37C17 > D37C17. The sequence goes on from JASLLI010000061.1 coordinate 5,354, forward strand.
AACGAGAATAAATTTAACTTCATCGGGTTTGGACTTATACAAAATAGAAACAATCATCGTATTGATGCAGACGGACTTGCCCGCTCCGGTAGCACCGGCAACCAGAAGGTGAGGCATATTCCCAAGGTCAAACACATAGGCTTCTCCTGTAGTTGTTTTTCCTAAACTAATGCTCAGCTTAGAATCTGCCCTGATATATTGCTCCGAATTTATAATATTTTTTAAAAAAACCGTAGCAGGGTTATCATTAGGTATTTCCACTCCTACAGATTTAGAACCCGGGATTGGTGCAATGATTCTTACTCTTTGTGCTTTCATGACACGGGCAAGGTCATCAGCAAGGTTAGTAAATTTATTTACCCTTACCCCTTCAGCAGGTTCAATTTCAAACAAAGTTATGACCGGGCCAGGAGAAATTCTCACTACCCTTCCTGAGACTCCGTAGGTTTCCAAAGCATGTACTAATTGATTGGCTTTTTCACGAAGTTCCTCTTCGGTATGTAGATTTTTAACCTGTGGAGGATCTGAAAGGTAATCTAACACAGGAAGTTTATATTGCTTGTATCGCGCTTTTCTTTCTTTCTCTGCATCCAGATTTCCTTCCTCTATTTCAGCTTCCTCTTCGATCATTATTTCGCCCGCATCATCTATCTCTGAAAAGGATTGTTTTTCAAAAGGCTCAAATTGTCTGATCACAGGAGGTTCTGCGCTGAGGGATTCTTCTTTTTCTCTCTTTTCCGTTTCCCCTTCTCTTAACTCCCCACCCTGGTCACTAAACTCCTTACCCCTGTCTACTTTTTCCTGTCTCCTTTCTCCTTTTTCCGTACCCCTGTCTCTTGTACCCTTTACTTCAGGCTCAACAATTAGATTTTCCATGTTTCGCTTATCCTGCCAAAGAGTAATTTTATCTTTAATGAAGGCATTACCCCTTTTTATGCTGTCATATAATGAAACCCGAAACAAACTGCTTATTAAAATAACGAAAATGACCCATATTAGAATAACGGAGGCATAAATCCCAAAAATATCTGTTAAAAACTTCCAGATTATGTATCCACCAGCCCCCGGGTATTCTGCCGTCCACAATCCGCCCTTATAATGTCCGTACCAGGCAATTATGAGAGAGGTCCATATACCAAAACCTGCAAAATATGCACTTAGTCTTAAGGTTTCCTCCCAGTCTCTACGGCTGAACAAAGTGTAACCGGAAAGACATAAAATTACGGGCAGCACCAGAGTTCCCCAGCCAAAGCTGAATTTCATAAGGAAATAAGAAGTGTACACTCCAAACACACCCATAATATTTTTGCGTGCAATAGCCGACGATAATCCGTCAGGGGATTCTAGAGGATTATAGGTGATAAAACTCAGCACCATAAACAAGGACAATACAATTAAAAGTATGCCCAGAACTTCCTGTCTGTGATTATGAATCAAAGGGATAGATACGATTTAATGATGAAGTGAGGTTTCCTTTACAAAGGGAGGTTTGACTACTTTTCCCTTAATCAGCTTATCTCTGATTTTAAGGGAAACTTCCGTACCAGGTGTATGATGTGGACATTGAATATATGCCAGTCCTATCCCTGTTTTTAGGTAGGGTGATTGCGTTCCGCTGGTAACCCTTCCCACTTTTTCATCTCCAACCCAAACCTCATAACCCTGCCGGGGAATACCCCGCTCCAACATGGTAAAGGTGACTAATCTGCGGAATGGCTTTGAAGTTTTCACATCCATGATTGCCTTTTTACCAATGAAGTCAGTTTTATCTGTGGCAGTAATCCAACTCAGTCCTGCTTCAATGGGGTTGGTTGATTGATCAATATCGTTTCCATAGAGGCAATACTTCATTTCCATGCGTAGAATATCCCTTGCAGCCAACCCGGCAGGAGTAGCTCCTGCAGCTATCAATTGCTGCCAGATACTCACAATAGCATCATGGGAACCATAGAGTTCATACCCTAATTCACCTGTATAACCAGTACGACTTATCATTACGGGATGCCCTCCTGCAATATCTTCAGTGAAGGTGTAAAATTTCATCTGTAAATCAGCATCTGTAATAGTTGAGAGTAAATTTCTTGCATCCGGACCTTGTAATGCAATTAACGAGATATTATCGGAGAGATCCTCCAATCTTATTGAAGGTGGTAAGTTTTCCTGCAACCAATTGAAGTCTTTATCAATATTCGAGGCATTCACTACCATGAAAAAACCATCCTCTTTCCGATATATTATGAGGTCATCAATTATACCACCATCATGATGACACATAGCTGAATATTGTGCTTCCCCAATTTGTAGGTTAGATACATCATTAATAGTCATTTCCTGAAGAAATTCTAATGCACCTTCTCCGCTAATGAAAAACTCACCCATGTGTGACACATCAAAAAGTCCTGCAGAATTTCGAACCGCAAAATATTCATGCATAATTCCTGCAGGATAGGATACAGGCATTAAATACCCTCCAAAGGGAATCAACTTTGCTCCTGCTTTTTCATGTTCTGTGAATAATGCTGTTTGCTTAACGCTGCTGTCTAAAACTTCTGTTGTCATTTTATTTCCACTAATGCTTTTTTAATGAGTTCTTCCGTACTTAAATCAGGTGATTTACTATGGACTGCTGCAACTGCTCTTCTCACATCATTCAGTTGAAAACCCAATGCTGTAAGAGCATCGTAGGCATCGGATATTTCCCGTGGGGTGTCTGAGTCTTCTCTGGGGAGATCATTTCCGGATAGTTTTACAAATTTATCTTTTAATTCAACAATAATTCTTCTGGCTGTTTTAGGTCCAATGCCCGGGAGTGCTGTTAACATGCTCACTTCTCCTGCAATGAGGCGACGCTTAAATTCCTCAGGAGTCACAGAGGAAAGTAATACAATGGCAGTCTTGGGTCCAATACCTGAAACTCCAATGAGCAAAAGAAATAACTCTCTCTCAGTTTGCGTATGAAAGGCAAATAGGTTTTGGCTGTTTTCTGTAACATGGAAATAGGTTAATAACCCTGTCTCCTTTCCTTTATCCGGCAATGCATCATAAGTATTTGTGGAAATATGGCATGCATACCCCAATCCACCGCAATCTACTATTATGGTGTCTGGTTTTTTTTCAGTGAGAATACCTTTAATAGTAACAATCATAAGTCTGCCTCCCGGAATTGATGTTCATGACATAAAGCAATGGCAAGGGCGTCTGCTGCATCTGGTGGCTCTGGTGTATGGTTCAACCCCAACTTTGCTTTAACCATAAATTGCACCTGATCTTTATGGGCATTTCCATTTCCTGTAATTGATTGTTTCACTTTTCGTGCTGAATATTCATAAATGGGAACTTTTTTTTCAGCTGCAGCCACCATGGCCGCTCCCCGAGCCTGTCCCAATCGCATAGCTGATTTCACATTTTTTCCATAAAATACATCTTCAATAGCAAAAATGTGGGGATTGTAGGAGTGAATTATTTCACCCACATCATTGAAAATAGTTAATAATCTTTCAGCAAGGCTCTCTTTTGGGGAGGGTTTTATGACTCCGTAATCCATAAGGCTGAGTTGATTATCTTTAATAGTGATCACACCAAACCCGGTCACCACCAAGCCAGGATCAATTCCCAATATTCGCAATTATAACAGGAATTCCATTTCGGAATCTTCTAAGTCAAAATTGGAATATACTTTTTGAATATCCTCATGATCTTCCAATTTTTCCAACAACTGTAATAATTGTTTTGCATCAGATCCGCCAATTTTTACGGAATTTATTGGAGTCAGCCCTAATTCACCTTCTACTTCAATACCCTCGCTTTCCAGTCCGCTGCTCACATCTCCAAAGGACTCAGGATTGGTAGTTACTATCATTACATCTTCTTCGACCTGAAAATCATCTGCACCCAGTTCCAAAGATTTTTCCAGAACTATATCTTCATCAATTCCTTTTTTTGGAATAGTGATGGTTCCCTTTTTTTCAAACATCCAATTCACACAACCTGACTCTCCTAGATTTCCCCCGTTCTTCGTCATAATATGACGGATATCCGGTACGGTTCTGTTCTTATTATCTGTCATCACTTCCATCATGATGGCAACCCCTCCAGGACCATAACCCTCATAGACATAATTTTCATATTTCACACCGGGGATATTCCCCGTACCTTTATTAATGGCTCTTTCAATATTAGCAGATGGCATATTCGCAGCTTTGGCTTTCTTGATTGCCAAACGAAGTGCAGGATTCATTTCCGGGTCTCCACCTCCTTCTCTGGCTGCTAAGGTTATATCTTTGGAAACTTGGGTAAAAACCGCCCCACGCTT
>JASLLI010000062.1 GCA_030747125.1 Fidelibacterota bacterium
AATTGCCCCCTATTCCACAGAATTAACCGTTGTATATGAATCAGAAGTAAATCTTCAACAATCAGGTATTTATTCCATGAAGATTAATGGTGATCTTCTTTATTTGGGCGTAGGGGATTTCTCAGCTCCCGATCAGGTACTTATTGCAAATATGTCAGGTGAAGTTCTTGATACCTTTGATGTTGGGGCAAATCCAGGATCTTTTGCTTTTTGGAAATCTAATTAAGAAACTGCCAGCTGATATTCAAATGTCGCAGGGGAACAATATTATATGAACCCGGGTTGGTTGAGTTTTGTATTTCATCTAAAAGATTGAATTTAACCCACCTGTAAGAGACACGAAATCCTTTTACCAAAAACCCAATTTCAGCATTGACCAACATTGAATTATAAGGGGTTCGATCTACAGGTATAATAAAAGCAGGGTTTAAAGGCTCAAATCCATAATCCTCCCCGTGTCCCAGAAATGTAGTTTCAAGTTGTAGAAAGGGTTGATATCGGGCATCCTGCCAAAACCAGATGTTTGGAGAGAAAAATACATTGGAGACAGCAAAGGATGATAAGGGAAGTCTGCTTTCTCCTTTCGAAGTATAGATTCCAACTTTATTTTGGGCTGTAAGCCAGGGGAATTGAAAAGTTAATTCTGCCAGCCCCCCTGTAATTTTTGAAGTAGACAATTCTCCCTCATACACTTCAAGTAATACTTTATAATATTCTATATTTCTCAATATATATAAACTATTTATAGAAATATATTCTGCATTTTTATTATAGTAATTATCCTGTATAAAATATGGTTTAATTTCCCTTTTCAACCCGGTAATTACACCTACACCCCTCCACTCAATTTTTCCGGTTATATCAAATGAGGACCCTGCAATCGCCCCCCCAAGATTTAATTGTACTCTGCCAGATGACATTTTTCCCAACACATGAGACACTGTATAGTTTTGGGAATGAATTTCATTATTAAATTCCAGATTTACACTTTTATAGGAGTGACCTGCCCCGAGGGAGAAATTATCCCTCAACGACCAAACACTCTCGAAATCATTCCAATAAATCTGCCGCTGTGTTGTCGCTCCCGCCCAATTGACTTCATGGACTTCTAATGCAGGATGGATCTCTAATCCCACATTTTTCCAATTTCTTTTATATTGTATCCCACTGTGAAAACCCTCTGCCACCCTTCTGTTCAATCCGGTGTTGACAGGGAGGTTGTATTCCTCCAAATGGTAAAAAGCAGAAATTCTGACTTTTTGTGCCCTAGACTCTTTAGTGACACTTAAAAGATAATTCTGCAAAAAATCAGAAGAAAGAGAGGATTGATAGATTACAGGCAGATTTCTTTTAAATGCCTGAAAATGATAATATGTACTGTCTGTATTAATCACCTGCAGCCCCACACCTAATTCAAACAAATCATAATCACCTTTTTTGTAATCCAACTGAGAGGTATTTCTAACAGAATCTCTCTCTGAAACAGGTAGTATTTTGGGCAGATAAAATGAACCCGGAGGAAGACCAGATGATCCATCTATTCTAACAGCATCTTTCTTGTAGTCTTCTAAAATTGACGGAATATGTTTATTTAGAATATAAGTATTTTCTCCAGCTTCATCAAAAACAACAGGAATACCAGATGGTGATTCATTGGCATAATCTTTAATTTGAATATGCAGGGAGTCTTCCTGGCTCCATAAAAGAAGGGATGTTAAAAAAAAAGCGTACCCCACAAAAAACAGAGTACGCTTCATTAATTTAATTTGAAGGGTTTGCAATTATTCCTAGGTATTGGATATTAGCAAATTAGGTTCCGATTTTTTTAACAGAGCAAATCCGCCAAACAACAGAGCAGCGTACATTATATCCCCTGCAAGACTGTTTGCAAAAAATGGAATTGCCATGGTAAAACATTGCACAAGACCTGCAAAAGTCTTGGCATAAAATGTCCCGGCAAACCATACACCAAAATTGGTAACTATAAAAAAGAGTAAAGAGCTGCTTAAGGTGGCTGCCCCTGTGTTTAAAAAAGTGACTCTCCCTTGTAACAGCATGCCAATACCAGTTATAAGCAACAGACTGCCATATACCCAAATCATGGTATTATGGAACCCTAACAGGACATCCGCCAATAACATGGCAGCAACTGGTACAAATAACGCCAGCTTCTTATCCTTCAGATATGCACCTCCTAATAAACCCATGGCAACAATGGGAGTGAAGTTTGGTGGGTGAGGAATAATACGGGACAAGGCTGCTGCAAGTAAAATTCCAATTAATATCAGTTTGTTCATTGAATCCTCTTTATTCATTCAGTTTATTAAATTTACACCTCCTGCAGTACTCACCCATTGAATTAATTCTTTCTCAAACTTATTTTTTAAACAATTCTCTGTGAAAGGGATTGTGAGAATCTGTCCATACGGGATTTTGATCATCCTGAATGGCTCTTTGTATTAAATCCATCTTTCCATCCATTTCATCAATATAGTGAACAAATAATGCTTCAGGAAAAAGAGGAGTTTGCACAGCACCTTTTTCCCGTGTCCCCTGGTGCGACAGAATAATATGCTCTAATTTCAAGGCTATCCCCTCAGGAAATTTTTTAATAGTCTTTATTGCTTCTCTTAATATATCTCTGCCAAGAACGATATGACCAATCAATTTTCCTATATCAGTATGTTGAGAAATTAAATCTGAGGTCATACTTTTTATTTTACCAATATCATGCAACAATATTCCTGACATACTTAGGTTATAGTCCAAATGCGGATAAATAGGTAAAATTTTCTCACACAGCCGCGCTGTATTGACCGTATGTTTTAAGAACCCTCCCTGCACCGGATGATGATGATTCACGGAGCCGGGGAGCTGCAATATCTGCTGTTTATTTTCAGTAAAAATCAACATGAGCAATTCCTCATAAGGAGAAGCAAGGGAGTGTATGATGGCAGTTAAATCCTGCCATATTTCTTCAGGAGATTCTTTGATTTGCTCAACAAGTTGCTCTGGTGCAAAACCATATTTTCCATAGCGTTTCTTATCCGCTAAGTTGATCTGGGTTATGGTAAGTTGTAGTTGGTCCTGGTATTCTGTCACTTTTCCTTTTACGGCTACAGGGTCCCCATTTTTGAATTTCGATGAAAACTCCTGGACATGGTCCCACATCTTCCCCATCACCATGCCTGTTGCGTCGGAGAGTGCCATATCAATATATAATTCTCCTTTTCGAGTGTGACGGATATGTTTTTCTCTGCATAAATAAAAGCCCTGAACGGAACGACCTATTTTAAAGTCAGCAATCTGTGTTAGTTTCATGGATGAAGTTTAGACAGGAGGAATGAAAAAATAAAAAGGATTTTAGCTATTGGCTTTTAGCACATTGCTCAAAGACTCTAGTAATCTCTTTATGTCTCATATAACCTTTCCCACTCTAATTGTTTCCATGAATCAGTCTAATCCGTTGATTAGCTTCTTCAACCTCAGGGTAATAACTATCCATTGATAACACATCATTATAGTCTCTTAAAGCAAGATGATAATTACCATTTCCTTCATAAGCTTTCCCCCTCAGAAAGTAGGCAAAGCCCCTGAGCCAGTCAAATTCCATATGGTAATTGTTCAGCATCCAGTTACAATGCTTAATGGCAGCAGTGTAATTCTGATGATGGTATGCCATTAACCCTTGAATATATTTTAGCTTTAGCTGGCATTCATTATGCTGTAGAAATGGTCCTGTAGAGGCATGATTCTCCAACATTGGCATTATCTTTTCCAGAGCTGCCCATTGGTTGGTTTTTGCTAACAGCTCTCCATATAAAAATGCAAAATAAGGATGCCCAGGGAAATTATGGAATAATGTATTCAGAATGCGGTCTGCTTCCTGATAGTCCCTATCAATATGCAAATAAATATACGCCAACACATTAGAGGCTTCAATCCAACTATAATGAGAATGTTGGACTGCTCTTTCCAAATAGGAAAGCCCTTCTTCACAATCTGAGGATAATCCCATTAATTGAGCAGCCCATTGAACAGGTAAAGGAGATATACAGGTAGAATAGGTCAGTGTCCCCAATGGCATATAAATATCGTCTAAGGTTGGATCAATGCGGTGAGCTTCAGTAATGTATTGGAGTCCCTGATATCCAAAATATAAAACATCCAGCCAGTCCTTTTTTGCTAACGCAATTCTGGAACGGATACCGTATGTTGACCCTAAATACAGATGATACTCAGCATCATCAGGATAGTTCTCAAGCAAAGCTTCATAAACAGGAATGACTGCAGCCGTTTCCTTTATAATCACTTCATAGGAAGCAGCGTAACCTTCAGTAGTTTGAGATTGCAGCCACTTTGCCGCAATGAGAACAAAAGGAGGTAGAGGATGCAGTGGATCAAGGGTATGCGCTGAGTCTAAAATAGAAATAGCGGGTTCGAATTGATAGTTATAGAGGGCATTCACGCCCCTTTGAACGATAGGCTCTGCAGGGGATTTTTCCCAACTATATGGCTTGGAATATAAAAATGAAAGAATCAGCCCAACGCACAGGCAGGCTCTGTTAATCATTTCTCTCCAAAGAGTTCTTCCAGCATATATTTCCCTATTTCTTCCAGAGGATCAAGGGCTTCCTTATCTCTCAATGACTTCAAATGAGGAAGTCCATCCTGAGTTTCCTGCATCCATTCTTTGTGAAATTTTCCAGTCTCAATTTCTGATAGTATGGCTTTTAGTTCCTTTTCAGCTGATTCGTTTACCAAAAGATTCCCGCGGGTAATACCACCATATTCAGCAGTATCACTGATGACTTTGCCAAGATATTCGAATCCCTTTTTATGGAATACATCCACAATCGTTTTTAACTCATAATAACACACCAACCAAGCCACAGCAGGATTATATTTTCTTTCAAGTAATACTTTATATGATGACTGTATAAGCTTTGGTATTCCGCCTGTTAACAATGCTTGCTCACCAAATAAATCAGTCTCGGTTTCCTCTTTAAAGGTAGTTTCAACCATTCCAATACGAGTAAGACCAATTGCTTTTGAGTACGCCAGAAGAACTTCCTTAGAGTTACCAGAGGGATCTTGATTCACTGCAAATACACCTGGGATACCACTGCCTTCTTTATATTTTTTTCGTAGTTCTGTTCCTGCTCCGCTGGGTGCGGCAAGAATAACATTCACATATTCGGGAGGGTTTACTGTACCATAGTGGATATTGTATCCATGAGCAAACAATAGGTACTGTCCCTTTCTTAAATATTGAGCAATATAAGATGTAAACGCAGCACTCATCTCTTGGTCAGGTATGAGTAATGCAATAATATCTGATATTTTTATAGCATCCTCAATAGAACACACCCTGCACCCATCACTCTCTGCTTTCCCTTTATTTGGGCTGTTTTCCCGCAGCCCCACTACTGCCTGTATATTGCTGTCCATTAAATTTAATACATGTGCTCTTGCCTGATTTCCATAGCCTATTACCGCTATAGTCATTTTTTTCAATAGCTTTAGATCGGCTGAATCATCTTTATAAATCGGCGGAAATTTCATTGATTTTCTGAATTTCGGTTAAAGCGTAGTGTTGGTTGAACAGTAGTGAGTAGTACAGGTAGTAAAATGAGTGAACCTGCCACTGCGGTGATTATAATTATAGTTGCCAACAGTCCAAATTCATGGTTAGGTACAAATTCTGAAAAGTAGAGTACAAAGAATCCCAATGAGAGAATTACACCAGTACTAATTACCGCCTTCCCCGTTGTGAAAAGCGTTTCAGACACTGCTTCTTTATAACTCCCTTTCTCTTTGAATTCCTGTCTGAATCGTGCCAGAAAATGGATGGTATTATCAACGGCAATTCCTAAGGCGATTGAGAAAGTCATAGCGGTGGATGGGCGGAGTTTAATCCCTAAATATCCCATAATTCCTCCTGCCAGCATGAGGGGTATAATATTTGGTAATATAGATATTAGAGATAATCTGAAAGATCGGAACAGTAAAACCATGGATAGAAAAATAATTATAAAAGCGATTATAAAGCTGGTGCTGAGATTTTTTACCAAATGGCGGTTTGTACTCAATGCAAGAATGGTACTCCCTGTCACTTGAATCTGCACGCCTTCACCAAGATGTTGCTTCCCATAGGTTATAACCTGATCACGAATCGCCATCCCTCTGTCAAAAGGTACATCAGATATTCTGCAAGTGATGCGTGATTTGGAAATTTCCTCATTTAAAAAGGATTCCAGGTTTTCATATTGGTACACAAAGGACAGAGCTTCTTCCTGTGTGTGTGGAAGCTCCCGATTACCGCTGCCAATTTCTTCATTCACCAATGAGAGATAGTCCCCTGCAGTAAGGGCTGTATTAATTTCAGGAATAGTCAATAAATCCTTTTTAAACTTCTGAATATTAAGCAAGATACCGGGGGACAGAGCTCCCATTTCTTCACCGGTATCTATAATTATTTCTAAGGGGAGGGTGCCCCCCAACTTTTCTTCTACGACCTGTAAATCATCAAAGACCGGATTCCCCGGTTTCAAATCTTCAAAAACAGAAGCATTATAATTAATTTTGGTTAGCCCAATAACTGCCCCAAAAAATAGAATTAGCGTCAGAGAAAATACCGTTTTAGGATGGTGTATATTCCAATTGTGAAGCCTGTGGGCTGCAGCAAATTTACCTCCAGCAATCAATCGGTCAATATGCACCTTATCAGGTGGATTTATCCAATGGAGGATGATGGGCATGATAATTATGGTGAGAAGAAACATGAGAATAACACCAAATCCCACAATCAGTCCAAATTCCTGAGTGACACGAATATTGGTTAATGCCAGTGAGCAGAACCCAACCGCTGTTGTAAAACTGGTAAGAAATAAAGCTCCTCCTATTTTTTCTACTACTCGGGAGAGTGCATCCTTTTGAGACAGTCCCCTGCCCAACCCTTCATGGTATTTCACCAACAGGTGGATAGCATTTGAAGTACCTATTATCATAAGAAGGTTAAAGGTTAAATAGGAAACAACATTGATACTGATGTCCAGCAATGCCATAATCCCTGCAACCCAAATAAGGGTTACTGAGATAGCTGTAAGGGGAATCAGTATGCTTTTTACCTGACGGAAAATCCAATAGAGAACAATCAGTGCAACCAGAAAGGAGATGGGTAAAAAAATCAACCTTTCCTGATTCATAAACTGAATATAGCGGGTTCTGAGAAGGGGAATGCCCGCACCATGCCACTGCCAATCAACGCTGTCCATGACCCTTTCAATTTGAAACACCACAACCTCACGGGAGTCCTGGCTTATTATATCGTCTGCAATATCCAAAATAATTGCACCTGTATTTCCATCTTCAGATATGATAAGATTGGGATAGATGGGGTGGTTTAAAAGGGATACTACCTTTTCATTCCACTCTTCATCCGAGAGGTCATCATTAAAATATTCACCGTCACCAATGGTACTGAGACTGAGGACATTTTCGATTCCTTCCACATCCAACTCAAACATTTCAGTAATCACTTCAAGTTTTGCAATATTCTCACGGGAGGTGGGGTTTGGAACATCGTAAACGATTAATACTTTGTCATCTTCACGGTTAAATTCATCAAGAAAGTTTTGATATATGTCCTTTTCCGGGTCATTCTCAGGGAACATCTGTTCCAGGGAGAAATCTACTCGTAAGGGTCTGTCAGAAAGAGCGGCAGAATAGTAAAATAAAGAGGTAATAAGGGCTATACAGGAGATAATCCACCCGGGGTATTTCAGTATGATTATGGCTATTTTTTTGAACATGGTAGTCTAAGGATATTTCTTCTGCCAAAGTTGAATAGATATCCCTGCATGTAGTCCCCAGGCACTTTCATCGTTGGAGAATTTGCCTTTGGAGATTTTTCGAAAGTTTCCATCTGAATGATATATTGTATCCAATTCTACTTTGCTTCTTATAATATCTTGAAGCATTTTAAAATGAGCATCTGAGATAATTTAGGTAAATACCTTGCCTTTGCTTTTAAAATTGCCAATCAAACTGCGAAATTTCCACTCCGAATTTCTCCAATGCATAACATACTTGTTTTTCCTGCCATTACAGTAACTTACAAAATTTTTTAGGTGCTTACTTGCCCTTTATTAAGCCATAGAATTATAGATAAAATGGATAAAACTCAAATGAGGGACTAATTCTTATTGTAGGAGCGGGTAATTTTATATATTTAAGTATATTTTTAACTTTTTTACCAAAACTTGAATCCCAATTTTTTAATAATCTGGTTGTATTATAATCAATAGCAATATAGTATTCCAAATTCCCCCCAGTTTTTGTATTAGTATTATTTAAAAATTGAGTGTTATCCAAGCCAACTCCAATTGCAATACATAGCCATTTAGGAATAGATAGAACTTCCAATTTATTATATTGACTTAAATCGAACGAAAACCAATATGTCTGATTAACATAGTCGTCTTGCCAAGAATATTTATATGGTTTTTTATTCCTTTGTCTTTCAAGTTTCCAATAAGTATCATATTCTTTAAAATAAGAGAATTTCATTCCAACTGATTTAGACTTTGGGAAATAATAATTAACAACTGGAATACATGCCCCAAAGCTACCCGAAACTAAATCCATTGTACTAAATCCCCAGTAGGGTGCATATCCATCTTTCAATTCAATGCCCATATGTAATACTATACCAAGTACAGCTCCATACCAAATAGCCTTTTCTTCTTTCATACCTGCCCATCTCAATGATCCTTGATAAACTTCAGATAAAACCAATCCACCAAAAAAATGTCCATATTTATCTAGATTTAAGGCGTATGTTTGATCTGGTCCTTTGTCAAAATGGAAATTATTCTTCGTTTCGCTCCACCATGCATTTTTCATATAATAATATGAACCTCCAAGACCTCCAATCGTACTAGCATTAACGATAAAAATTCTACTTGGATTAATTTTAGTACTATCTGACTGACCAGAAAGATTTGGATTTAATAATATAAAAAATAAAAGTATTGCAAAAAGATTAAATTTGCAATTATTAGTAATTGAATTACACATAAATATTTAGATTTAATTAATTGTACTTGTATTTTAAAATTTTATCTTCATCATTGAATATAAATTTTTCAGGGATGGAATTTTAGCTGGTTTTTATATTGAAATTCTACTGGAGAATTTCAGGGGAAAGAAAAACCCGGCTATCTCCAGACAGCATGAGCCATCAGAAAAGAACCGGGTTTACAGGAGGAGGAAAGGAATTAAGAAATAGTGATCTTTTTCGCTTTTGGTTTAACCTCTTCAGCTTTAGGAATATCCAGACTTAACATACCATTTTGGAATGTTGCTTTTATTTTTTCTTCCTGGATTTCACCTGCCAACTG
>JASLLI010000063.1 GCA_030747125.1 Fidelibacterota bacterium
ATTCAGTGGAAGTTTCCTCATGTCTTTGAATAATGATCTGTTTTTGGTTGTCATTTTCACAGGTATTGTTAAGCCAATTCATTATGCTCTGCCGTTTTAAAATAAAATGACTAAATTCGACATTTTCAAAAATTGAGTACAGGTCAAGAATTTCCCGCTGTGTTGGATAATGAATATCCCTGCCTACCAAATAGTCATATTCATCAGAAATACTGTCATCAGGAGGAATCACCTGTGAAAATAAAAAATATCCTTCTTTAGTTAAGCATCTTGATATTTGTTGAAAAACCATTGCAGGATTATGAAGATAATGGATGACATTACGCATATAAATCAAATCAAACTCCCCATTTTGAAAAGGGAGGTTATGTAAATCTCCCACCTCCGCGTTTATTTTGGGATGATTAATATTTTTTATCATATCTGCACTAATATCCACTCCGGTGATTTCACCAAATATCTCCGCCATTTTTTCCGCTACCACACCTGTACCAATGCCGGCTTCCAGTACTTTGTCGAAATTTTTATGAGGTAGTAGATTTACAAAGGCAGCTAAAAAGTCCTCATCCCTAACCCAGTTGGTTTTGTTATACTGTCCTGCCCGTTGAGCCCAATACTTCTTATCGAAATTTTCCATAACTTTATCAGTTATTTACACCATGTTTATGTAAAAGTAAACCTAAGCCTTTCATTTTTTTTCCAATTTTTTTTAGTGAATAATTTCCACCCATTGAGGAGGAAACCCTATGTTGTAATGTAGCATTGGGCCAAAAATAACATTCCACCCCCATTTGCTTAGCCCGAATACAAAAATCTACATCTTCCACATACATGTTAAAGCTTTCATCAAAGCCGTTCAATGCCTGAATTGTATTTAGGGAGGTGAACAAACAGCATCCGGTTACATAATCTGTTTTTTCAATTGTAGAAAATCGGGGACTGTCCTTCTCACGAATGCCGATATGTTTAATTGATGCCAGTTTTAAATTGATACTTCCACCGGCATACCAGATTTTGTCTCCTTGATCATGGTAAAATATCTTACCGCCATAGATATTGTCTTCCCCGTATTGTGCTGCTGCAGATACAAATTCCTCAATGAGGTGTTTATCTACAATCGTATCATTATTTAACAACATTACATATTTTATAGCCGATGATTTTACAGATTGAAAATACCTATTATATCCTCCTGCAAACAGATAATTTTTATCCAGTTCTACCACATGTATCTGAGGATACTCCTTTTTGATCATTTCTACTGAACCATCATCTGAATGATTATCCACAATAGTGACAGAATAATTTGTATATGTATTTGCCAAAACAGAGTCAAGACAGGGTTTTATAATATCGAGTCCATTCCAATTCAATATAACTACTTCCACATGTTTCATATTATTTGTGAATACACTTCTTCAATGCCATCTATAAAATGATCCCAGGAAAATTGTTTTTTATGTTCTACTATATTTTGGCTCATTTCTTCCAAGTTTTTTTCTGTAAGACACTGGTTTAATGTTTCAGTCAACATATGAGGATTTTCTGTTTCAATTACTCTACCCACTTCCCCATCTGGAACGATTTCAGGCAATCCCCCAACGCTGGTTACGATAACTGGTACATCATAATGAAAAGCTATTTGTGTTATTCCACTTTGAGATGCACTACGATATGGCAGGGCAGCGATATCTGCAGCAGAAAAATAATCTGCCACCTCATCATCGGGGATGAATCTGTTTTCCCATGTGAGGACCTGTTGCAGATTTTTCTCTTTGATAATCTTTTTGTAGGGGGAGTCATCTCCATAGCATTCACCTGCAGCAAGCACATGAAAATCGCTTCTCAATGTCAATAATTCTGAAACAGCATTGAGAAGAATGTCAAACCCCTTATACTGACGAATGAGTCCAAAATATAAAATGACATATTTGGAAGAAATCCCCAATTTTTCTTTTGCAAATTTTTTATCTATTTTTTCAGGGAAGTTATCATACAGAGGATGAAGTCTTTTTACATAACAGGGATTGCTGATAATCTGATTCAATTCTTCTTCTGTCTGAGAAGACTGAACCAGATGTCCATCCATTTTGTTGAGAAAATATTCAGTGAAGAAGTTTCCCATGGGAATATATTCGTGGGGTAGAATATTATCACAAAGGGAAATGAGTTTCGATTGAGGAGCTTTTCGTTTCAGAACAGAAGCAATCGTTCCAAGGGCGGGGGCAAAAAAAGGGTTCCAGTATCTGAAAATAACCATATCATACTTTTCTTTGACAAGTTTCTTCCCCGTATTGAACCAGGACAGTGGATTTACAGAGTCAATGCAACGAATGGAAGTAAAGTTTTCATCAGGTGACATTTCATATTGGGTCTTCCCCGGGAATAGAAAGCCGGGGTACTGCCGCCTATAATTGAATACATCCACATTATGGAAATGAGAAAGCTTATCTGTTAGAATGGATGAATGTTTGGATATTCCACCCCGGAATGGCGGAGCAACTGTAATGAAGGCAATACGCACTTATTAGCTATTTTGGTGATATGTTCTGAGAATTCGTTTCCCTGATCTGCCGGCATTTTTTATAAATAATTCTCCCAGCAGTCCAATAGAGAAAAACCATAACCCAAGGCCAAAAACCATAGCACCAAAAACGATGAGAGCAAAATGAATCTGAAAGGGAACTCCATTGATCAATTTATCATACAGGGCATAAAATTCACATATCCCGGATATGGTAAATAAAAGCAAACCGATGAGCCCAAAAAAATGCAGCGGTCTGTCAAAATATTTTCCGGTAAACAACATGGTAAACAGATCAAAGAATCCATGGAAGAAACGATTACCTCCATACTTGGTAACCCCAAATTCCCGGGGTCTGTGATTCACCGTAATTTCTGTAACTTTGAATCCTTTCTGTCCTGCAAGGGCAGGAATGTAGCGATGCATACCGCCATATACATCTATAGCTTTTACTACTTTTCTACGATAAGCCTTAAGTCCGCAATTAAAATCGTGGATGTGAATGCCGGTCATTAGCCTGGTTACAAAATTAAAAAACTTGGAAGGTATGCGTTTATTTGCCGGGTCTTTCCTGTCTTTTTTCCATCCGGATACCATATCCCAGCCTTCTTCAATCTTTGCAATTAAAATAGGAATTTCAGCAGGGTCATCCTGCAGGTCTGCATCCATGGTTATAACCACTTCTCCCTCTGCTGCCTGAAACCCCTCTGAAAGGGCATCTGCTTTTCCAAAATTTTTATACAATTGTAAACCTTTAACCCGGTTATCTTTGTCTGCTAAGCTGCAAATAATATTAAATGAAGAATCTGTACTGCCATCATCAATGAATAGTATCTCTGCAGAATAGTCACCGATTACTGTAGTAATTTCATCATATAATGTATTCAATGATTCTTCTTCGTTGAAAACCGGAATAATGATGGACAGAGAAGGATTAGCGCTCATTAATCTGCCTGATTTTTACTTGAATTTCCTGATTATCAGTCTTCAATTCAAGTACTTTTTTATATAAAGACACTGCTTCTGAGGGCATTTCTAATTTCACATAAATATCACCCATATGTTCTAAAATTACAGGGTTCTCATTATTGATGCTTAGACTTTTTTTCAAATATTCAGCAGCTTTTGGATACTCACCTAATTGGTAATAAATCCATCCGACTGTATCTAAAAAAGCTGCATTCTCCGGTTCTGATATGAGGGCTGTCTCTGCTAACTCTAATGCAAACTTGAGCTGGGATTTATCTACATGGCTTCTTTCAGATATAATATAGGCATAATCATTTTTGCTGACAGCATTTCCTTCCTCTGTCTTAATCATACCCAAAAAGAGAGAATCGCATGCATCAGGGTTTTCCATGGTTTCATAGAGCACAGCTAAAGAATGTTTTGCAGAAGTTAAATCAGGCTGTAGAGCCAAAGTTTTTAAATAGTATATTTCTGCAAGTGAATGCCTACCCTGTTCATTATGGACCGTGGCCAGAGAATAAGGAAAGGTGATGACAGCAGGGAATTTCTCCACTCCCTCCAGTAATATACCTGTCGCTTCCTCAACTTTATCCTCCTTGATTAAAGCAATGGCAAGAGTTTCATATCCGATGGACATTTCCGGGAATTGCACCATCAATTTCCTGCCTAAATCAATTTCACCCTGAATATTATCAGTTGTAGAATAAGCAATCAATAACAATTGAAAATAATTTAAATTGGGAGGATCAGTGTTCACAACAGGTTCCAGTAATTGAATGACTTCTTCCGGTTGGTGATTCCTCAAATACAATTCACTCAGGGTTGCAACCATTTCTACATCTAATTCGTTAGATTCCATTAATTCCTTCTGCAAATTAATAGCGGATTGAAAATCACCCTTTCCACGGTAAATTTCAATGAGCATTTCGGAAATAATATCTTGGAATGCAGATTGTTTGCAGCGGATTAAAAGCTCTTCTGTTGCCACTATATTTCCTGTAGCAATCCCAATCTCAAAGATTTTATAGAGCAATTCTTCGTCCTGGTTAGAGGTAAGAAAAAGGCGGGTGTAAGTCTCCATAAGTTGTACCCAGTCTTTATTTGAATAATGGGTATTAGCTTTAAACAATAAAATCTCCTCATCATCAGGGGAGTAATAGAGAAGAGTATCTAAAACCTCCTCTGCATCTCCCGGCTTTTGATTTTGGATGAGTATATTGAAAAGTTCAATACCCGTCTCCTTATCTGAAGGTGTATTCCGGAACAACTCCTTTAGATGGAATTCAGCTTTATCATAATTCCCCTGGTAGGCATATAAATCCGCCAATGATTTTAGCAGGGTTGGAGATTGAGGTTGAAGAGTAAGGGCTTTTTTATAGAATTTCTCAGCTTGTGTGTAATCGTCAATTAACAGAGCATACTCACCCTCCAGAAAATATTCATATGCCTCCCCTTCAATGGCAGATGTAGGAAAAAGAAGAGTAAAAAATAACAGGAGGGGAAATACTAATGGCATTCTGAAAAATATTTCTACAAATAAAAATAGGAGGGAATTACCCTCCTATTTAGCATGAATTACAGTAAAAATTAATTTCCTTTTGAGAGGAGTTCTTTTACATATCCGTCAGCATTTTTCCCATCGGGAACTTGTACTATTTCTTCGTAGAAGCGAAGTGTTCCTTTATTTGACCTGCCGGAGCGGATCAATTTCAATTGGTTTTTTGCTGATCTCTTTGCTTGTCCTACTTTTTCACCAAATGTCTGTTTCTTTGCCATAATTTCTTCCTGTTTTCTAAAATGAAAATGTCTGTCAAAAAATGAGTGCTAAAATTAATGGGTATTCACAATAATTTCCGAACGCTTTCTCTTTATTTTCCCCCCACCAGTTTAATGGGCATATTTGGAGGATTCACATTTTCATGGTTCCCTGCAGAATCTGAATCTGCCATTGCCGGCAGAGCAGGGTCAGGGGTGGTTACAGAGGGAGTAAAGGGTTTTGCAGGTGAGGGGGTGGATTGAGTAGATAAGGATTTCAGATCAACATCCGGGAGTTGATCTTGATTGATGAGGAGATACGAGGCTCCAATTACCATAAACATTGCCAAAGCAAACCCCATCGCCGGCACCGGCTCGAAGCCAAAGAAAGTAAATTGAGAAATTCTCTCCCATAAGGAGGGACCCCGATTATCAATTTCCTGAATGCGTTCCCGCAGATTAGACATGAAATTATCAGAGGTAGTTAACTGAGAAAGATGAGGCATCTGTTTTATCATGGAGGAAATATCCGCTAATTTACTTCCACAATTCTTACATTCCTCTTTATGCCGTACAAATTCAGCGCGTACAGCTTGTTTCAGTTCTCCTTCTATGTATGCTGAAATATTCAGCTCAAAATTATAACAATTCATTCAGTATGGTCTCTCTCCCTTCTTTTTCAATAATTGTTGCAGTTTCACTCGACCGCGATTAATTCTGGACTTTACAGTCCCTAACGGCACGGCCACTATTTTACTAATTTCATCATAAGAAAGTTCCTGAATATCTCTCAGGATGATAATTGTCTTAAAATCGTCAGGCAGTTCTGCTAATGCCCGTTGCACATTTTTCTCAAAATCTCGGGTTGTATTCTCCTGGCTGGGATCTCCTTCCGTGCTGGAAATGATAAATTCTCTATCGTCATAACTGAGTTCCGTTACGGAAAAAGTTTTTCGCCTTTTTTTCTTGCGAAGTTCTGTTCGGGCTAAATTTGCGGCTATGGTATAGAGCCAGGTTGAAAATTTTGCAATTTCCTGATAAGAATGTTTATGAGTGTATAATTTCAGAAGAGTGTCCTGCACCAGATCTTCAGCTAAGTCCAAATCCGTGACAAAGCGGTAGATAAAGTTATACAACCTGTCCTTATAGCGGTAAACAATTTGATTATATGCCCCAACATCTCCATCTTGAAACTTTTTTATTAAAATTTCATCTGATAATTCAAAATCAGTCATACTGCCCTTTACACATTTGAACAAATAATGGCTGGAGAAAATCTTTAGCCGATAAGGAGGTAGATTTTGACAAAATGTCTATTTTTTTCAATTCCCTGATGGAACTATGGACTTCATCAGCAGAATAATTCTGGTCATATTGATTTAAGTTTCGTGTAATAATCTTATTAATTCCTGTATAACCAAGGGGTTGGTTTCGCCCCATTTTCTTCCATAATAGTTGTTGAATCAATGAAGTTAACCCTGCAACAATCTGTTGAATATACATGCCGTTTTCCAATAGGGAATCTGAAATTTCAATTGATTTTACTAAGTCTTTTTTGCCGATACTATCCTGCAGGTTCCATAAATGGTATATTTTTTTGGTAGCGTGAAACTTATTCAGGTTTTCCGTAGTAATATCTTCTTCCTCACCTAACATGAGGGATGCCTTTTCAATTTCATTTATCACATGGGAAATACTGTCCCCGCTGGTTTCTATGAAATAGTCAATAGCAGCATCTGAGATGTTAATCTTTTTTGCTGTTACCATAAACTTAACCCATTGTTTCATCTCTTTTTGGAAGGGAGGTCGTACATCCAATAATAGTGAATTTTCTCCAATTTTTTTTAAAAAGGATTTCTGCAGAGTATAATCTCCGTTAATAAGGATAAGGATGATGCCCGAATTGGGAGATTGAAGGTATTGTAATAATTCTTTTTGCCCTGTATCTCTTTTAAACTTTTTAATCTCCCGCACAATAATTATGCGTTTGTCTTCAAAAAGTGAAATGGATGAAAGTTCCCCAAATAAATTTTCTTCAGAGTCTTGATCCATTGAGAATTGCAGTTTACTCACCTTCCCTTCCAAATAGGAGTCAGTAAGTTCTGAAATGATAAAGTCTTCCAGGAAGGAATCACCGCCAAAAAGTGCATACACCGGGGAAAACTCCTTTGCACGAATCCGGCGAATAATTTGACCAACCGTTATTTTATTGCTCATTAATTTTGATGTTATAATTGAAAGGCAAGGATGGAAACTCCCAGACAATAAAGTGAAAACAGATAGAATCTGCCTTTGGAAATTACTGCAATTAACCAACGCATTACCAGTAATCCACTGATCAATGCGGAAATAAATCCAATACTGAGGGGGAAAAGAGCGAGAGATTGATCAGATTGAGACATGTGGAAAAACTGTAACATACCCGCCCCCAATAACACAGGGATTGCCATTAGGAAAACAAAACGGGCTGCAGAGGTTCGATTTAAACCAAGAAAAATTGCTGTGGCTAAAGTGATGCCTGATCTGGAGATTCCCGGAAGCAATGCAAAAACCTGAGCACATCCAATGATAATTGCTGCAAATAAGGTGATGTTTCCTGCATTCGCTCCTCTGAAATAATAGGTAGCTGCAATAATACCTGCAGTTGTGAGAAATGTCCAAGGCACTAAATGGATAGAGTAGCTGTCTGCAATTATATTATTAGCAAATACACCCAATATGGCAGCAGGCAGGGTAGCGACAAATATCTGAACAAACAACTTCCAGGCGGATTCTGCTCCTCTAAAAACACCTGCAATGAGTCCAATAATGTCCTGGCGGTAATAAATGAAAATCGCTCCCAGTGTTCCCAGATGAAGGACAACTTCCAATAATACCCCTGGCGGTTGAATGCCTAAAAGATGCTGGGCAACTACCAGGTGACCTGAACTGCTGATGGGTAGAAATTCTGTCACTCCCTGAATAATACCAAGAATGATGGCTTCCAATACGCTCATGTATACATCCTCATAGCGGCAATCATTCTCCCTGCATTCTCACCGTCACGCCGGTAACTATGGCAGGCTGTGTCCTCAAAAGTGCAGATGGAAGATGCGTTAATATGATTCCGAAATACCCCTTCTGCAAGGCATTGAAAAATGATTTGTTGATGGAGATCAGCCAACCATTTGCCATTAGATTGGAGAGATTTCGCTGTGTCCTCAAACTGCTCTGCTACATTTTCCCCCACTTCAAAACAGTTTTTACAGATTGCAGGTCCCAAAAATAAGTGTATATTCTCAACCTGTGAGCCAAATTCAATGAATTTTCGGATGACATTGGGTACGATTGAATGTACCGTTCCCCGCCAACCGGAATGCACCAGAGCGATCAACTGTTTTTCTGCATCAAATATGTATACAGGTACACAATCCGCTACTTTCAATACAAGGGTGATGCCGGGCATGTCCGTAATAAGACCATCCACTTCTGAATAATCACCTTCAGAATCAATATATTGTACTTTATTTCCGTGAACCTGTTCCGGAATAGCAATTGCAGGAGATAGAGTTTCCATTTTCCCGATTAAGTCTTGCGCTGAAAAATTATGCGGATTTAAATAAAATTCTGCCTGCATCCAGGTTGAGGTACCCGGAATTAAAGGGGATTTTTCTTGGATTTTCAAAGATTAAGGAAGGGAGTAAAAATTAGTGTGCAGATATAAATTTTCCTGACTGGAATACTCCTTCGAAAGTGGTGCCGTCTTCAAGGATGAAAGTTCCTTCACCATGGAAGAGGTTATTTTGAAATTCGCCAGTATATTCTGATCCGTTAGGGAAAGTATATGTTCCATACCCATGAAACATATCGTTTTCAAACTCACCAATGTACTTTTCTGTATCAGATTGATTTTGAATTAAAAAAGAGCCGTAGCCATTTTTTCTACCGTCTTTATATTCTCCGGTATACACGGAACCATTGGCATAATGAAACACTCCGCTGCCATGGAAGAGGTCATCTTTGAACTCTCCAGAATACCCATCTCCATTTTCCAGATAAAGGGATCCGCTGCCGTTGCATTTTCCGTTGATAAATTCGCCGGAATATTCTGTGCCGTCAGCGTAGGTGAGCTGCCCCTTCCCATTGCTAATACCTTT
>JASLLI010000064.1 GCA_030747125.1 Fidelibacterota bacterium
CAAGTCCGTCAAGGGAATCAAAATGGGAATTTAACTCAGAGTCTTCTAAATCGGCTTCAGGGTCTGCAGTGTGGAAAAAGGCTGTTTTTTCAAAGTCGGATAAATTTGTATTATCTCCTGCTATTACCTTATACTGGATCAGTTCCTTATTTCTTGCCTGAGCTCTTCCGGGAGCACCAGCACAACAGTTGGAGTTAGATTCCCTAGAAACCACTCCCGGTCGGTTATACCAGTCAAACCAATGCCAGTCCGTCATCTTTAACCTTTCCCCGGGGAAAATATCATAAAAGCCATCCTGATCAAGGTCAACGGGGCCAGTAGCATAGGGAGAATCTAATAATTGCACAGCCACTACACCAAAATCAGGGCCTTTATTTTCGTCATCTTTCATACTGTACCCGGTAGCAGCGTTGGACACACCATCCCAATCTCCAATAATAGCCATACTGATTCTAAGCTGATTACCCTGCACTTCAGGGCAGCCATCAGGATATTCATCCTTTGAAATCAAACAATCAATATACCGCATGAAATCATCAGAGTTGGTATGTACATTGAAATTTCCGGCAGCATCAGTTGACAGCACATCTGCATCCATGTAAAAACCCAGGTACAAATCTTTATAGTTGAATCCCTTACCACGGTTTAATTTGGTTCCGTCAGGCATGATGAGACCTTCTTCACAGACTACATTACCCTGAGAATCAACTACGGGAAAGGCAGTACCATTCTTATCTTTTTTATAGGCACAGAAATCACCACTTTCATTGCGGATATTCACTGTCACAAACATGACATCTTCTGCGTAGGATATTCCATAAGAATGCGCCATAGACATAACCTTCAACCCCATAGGATAGCCGGTAGCTTCATACTCATTATCTACCACTCGATTACCTAAATGTGCCCAGCGGTCATCAAATTCCATATACACATCCATATCAGAAATATGCCTACCCGGCAACGGCTTCCAGCAATCGTCATCCAGGCGGTCTTGCTGACAATCCGTGATTCCTTTTTCTGCCCATACACCGGGATTTTCACCATAATATTCATCAGCCCAGCCTCCAGGCCAAAACTTTTCGAACTCTCCAGTCTCTACATTATATCTCTCAGGCCAGGTTCCATTTAAAGCACTATGGGCAAGCAATGCATCCGGGTCTGCATTATCTGTAAACTGCGTAGAGCCAAACATTTCACCGGCAGTTTTAACCAGGTTATGAGTATTGAAACGAGATTTTGTGGTTGCCTGCCAATCAGTGAGCCGTGCCCCATTGTCTCTGGTGAACCAGGATTCTGCAAAAGTAGCACCGTAATATTCATAGTTATCATCTTCAGTCCACTCCTCAAGGTCTTCGCCGTAGTCGTATTTGTCAAATTCATCTGTACGCTCCTTTAATCCGGGGCGGATAGACCAAGGGTAAGCTAAGCCAATCAATGACTCAGGAAAATTGGGATCAAGACTTACATCACGGATATATAAAATCAGTTTTTCTTCTACTCTGTCTAAAATCCATTGAAGTTCACCGTCAAGGTCAATCTCATCAACAGAAGATCTACGAGTACCGATATCCCCCCTATCATCAACGGTGTTATAAACAACAGTAATAAAATTACCTGAAAACTCTCCCGAATCTGAAATTTCTACATCATCCATCCAGGCATTAAAGGCATCTTTTGAGGTCCAAAGTTCAACAGATTCAGTACCTATTTGCACTGTTTCCTTAATCCATGATTTGGAGGAAACGGTGGACCATTTAGAGGAATATACATGGCCGGGAACTCCTGCCACAAATCCTACATGAGGTAGGTAAGCAAAGTTATTCCACAGACCAGCAGGATGAAAATCCCAACTGATGAAATTACCATAGTTAGAAACGGCGTTGTTAATTTTCCCTTTTAAGAGATAGCCTTTTGCTCGGTCTAATTGAGGGTTATCCGGATACCCATAGTCACCAATTCTCCCCAAACTCCGCCCCTTAAACTTAACGCTAGCATTCTCAGTCTCCGGCGCTTCAGACGCAATCAGCAAGGAGAATTGGAACAGCAGGATATTAAAAATAATCTTCATATCTTATTTATAGTCTATCCTAATAAAGAAGTTGAATTCTCTCGGACTGCTATAATGCCAGGGGTTGTCATAATAGGAATTTGAGATGGTCTTCCCTTCCTCAGGTAATCCGATATCTTTTGTGAAATATTCTGACCTCTGCTGAGGGTGCCCTGTTTCAGGGAATACATCCAAAATATTTCTGTAATTTGCCAAATTAAATACATTGAGACCTAAAGCAATTTTCATGTCAGCCAAAGTGACATACTTTGAGAATGAAATATTTATCTGCTGGTAAGAATCAGTCCTCTTTGAATATTTATTCAACAGATCTTCATAAGGCTCTCCGTCACCTTTCTTCAACATTCCTGTATATGGAATACCTGACTGGTAGAATCCAGTGAGAGAGGCATTAATACCAAAGGGTAAAAAGGTATAGAGCTGCACTGTAAGGTCATGGGGCCTGTCAAAAGGCATAGTGAATTCCTGTGTTGGCGCATCAACATATTGATTACCAAATGCCGCCTGGTCATACTCACCATTCGCTTTAGCTTTAGAGTAGGTATATTGAATAGTGGTATTAATTAACTGTCCACGATTTTCCAATGTTAGATCAATTCCCTTGGCAGTTCCATAATCACCATTGGTGGCTACAGAATATTCACCCAGCATAGATCTATAGGTTTTTGACGATGTGAGCTGATCCATGTCTTTCACCCAGCCAGCCACTGAATATGCCCAGTTTCTGCCTACTTGTACATTGAATCCAAATTCATAGGACTGGGTTCTGGAGGCAGTCATTGTAGCGTTACCAATATAGCCGGCAGATTCTTCAATTACTTCCTGCGGGTCTTCCTGCCTGTTGGTATTCAGATATATATTTTCATAAACCGGTGTCTGATAATAGATTCCATAGTTAAAGGTAAAGGTGGACTGATCAGTAATAACATGGCTCACCCCAATTCTGGGGCTGAGTTTATACTGCCATTCAGAATCTCTGAAAAATACTTTACCGCCAATGGCACCAAAATCGTCTGTGGTTTTTTCGTTATAATTCCAGATACCGTCATTCTCACCAACATCAGGATCATGAGAATAATCACCATCAATATCAGAATCTGAATTATTATGGCCTGCACAATAACCGTCCACCCCGCAATCTTCCCAGAACCAGGGCTTTGTTGGTGAAAAATTGCCCTCAGGGTCAGACCAGATTTTTGAGTTATAATTTACTGCATCAACCCGTACCCCTGCATTAATCACCATCCAGGGAACTTCAAAGGTATTTTGGAAATACCCCGCAACCTCTACAGGCTCTACGAAATTATCCCATTTACCGTTACCGTTAAAGTCATCGAAAACCTCACCAGCATCCCAGCGGCCATTTCCTTCACCAGGGTCTGGCTCACCATCTTCTGAATTTTGCCATTCAACACCATCTGCACCAAAGTCATCCCATTGCTCTGCGAATCTCTGACGCAAGGCACCCACATCATCCCATGGATTAGTAACCTGATAGAAATTCAGTTTATGAGATTTTAAATCAATACCAACCCTGGCACGCCATTTATCAGTCAATTGAGAGGTAAGGTCAAAACGCATTTCATTTGTAAGCGCATTAGACTTCTGGTATAGCCTGTCATGCCCCCCAAATGCACGGCCCTCCTGCCATTCATAAACCCCGGACGGTAAAAAGTATAATGAATCGGAATTATAGGCTAACCAGGTGAAATAAGTGCCGGCATTAGGACCATAAGCAACATAGGGGTCCTGGTTTACAAAATTCCAAAATGCCTCAGTGTCAAGAAAATCCTCAAAATCTACATACATTTCAGGTGTTAACCAGTAACTTCCATCTCTGTATTCTGCTTCCTCCACTAAGGTGGGTCCCGTCCAAACTCCATTATTATCAAAATCATTTTCAAGCTTAAACTCGTCCACCCCTTCATCATACACACCGTTTCGATTTATATCATTGAATGGTTCTGCCACATCCCAATTATAATTACCAGGCACAATATCGTTTAATCCGTCATTATTATTATCCACAAAGTACCACCCGCTTGTCCATTCCTCAGGACCGTTGCCATCTTTTCTGGTATAAAATACAGAGTCACCAAAACTTGAATAGGGCACTACAAAGGGATTATAGGGGTCTGATATTTGTTTATTCCCTTCACCATTGGTTCGCTCACCGGCACCGTGACTCCATTCAAACCAGTCAGGATACCCATCAGCATCACTATCCAAAAGCCTAACACCCAGAAATGCTTGTTGCTCAAATTGTGAAAACCTCAGAGAGTAGAAAGTTCTGGGTGAAATGGAATGGTTTATTTCTGTGGCAATTCTTCTGGTATCTCTGAAGAGTTCGTTTTGCCCTTCATCCCAATATAAAAAGGTAGAAGAAAAACCTTTACGGTGCGCAGCCACATTCCAATAGGATAAATTAAAGCGTAGTTTACTGGTGAATTTATAGGTGAGCTTACCAAAAACATCCCAGGTATTATCCAACCCAAATCCACGGAAGGAGGCAACAGAATCCCAAGGCTGTACAGCATTCAATTTATTATTGATTCCACCCCTGTCCGTTACATCATAAACTTTATCATCAAATTTAAACACACGATAATTATCATAATTTGTATATTGCCCGGAAACCCAGTACTTCAGATTTGAAAGTAGAGGTACGGTTCCGCCAAAACCTAAATTATAATCATTATATCCCCTAAGTTCATCGTAGGCATTCCCCATAGCAGCACCAACCAGACTGGTTTCATACTTGAATTTGTAGGCAAATTCCTCTCCGCCACTGGCTGTATGATAGTTTGAGACTGCTGACATGGCGTCCCCATATTCTGCATTAAATCCACCGGGTTGCCAGTCAAACTCTTTTACCGCAAATAAATTCAGACGGGTACCATTACCTATTCCGCCATAAATGGGATTTCGAATATACATACCATCAATGAGGTAGGCAATTTCACCAGAACGACCGCCACGAACATGCACTTCTTCCAATCCTTTTTCTTCATGATCAGGAATACCACCACGCATTCCACCCTCAACTTTCACCACGCCGGATTGAAGAGAATATAATTCCGACACATCACGAATGGGAAGCGCTTCAATTGCCTCTTCGCCAATGGTTATTTTCTTAGCAGTTGACCCTTTTTCAACCAGAGCTTTTTCACCGCTCACATAAATCACATCCCCCTCTAATGCCTCCACCTCAAGAGTGATATTCAGCCAAACGGTATTATCCATGATAACAGCCACATTACCATAAACTTTTGTGGCATAACTAATCATTGTCGCAGTCACATCATAGGTACCTACAGGTACATTTAAGAGAATATAATTCCCATCAGGGTCAGCAACGGCACCAATTCCCAACTCTTCAATATAAATTTGTGCACCAACTAAGTTTTCTCCCTCCATGTTAGATACATTCCCTCGGATAGTTCCCTCAGTCCCTGCCCACATCATTGAAAAAGCAATGACGATTGAAATGATAATATTACTTTTCATTGGGTAGCCTCAATCTATGGATTCCATAAGTGGGAGCATAACGGTATGGGTCAAATTCTAACGCCTCCTCATCTTTAAATTGATCAAGAGAAATTTTATGTACAGGATCGAATACAGATTTAACCCTGCCTGCACTACCAGACTTCAGCGTCTTCAATTCTAAACGACTAAATTCTTTCCACCCATTACCATGTGATTCCCAGAAGGGTTCAGTCCAACGCATTTCTAATTTATCAATAGCTATTCCTAATCCTTTTGCCAGATACACTGTATTTCTCGTTCCAAATTCAACACCATTACCAACCATGGTGATGGTTTTCGTGCGAATAACCTTATAAACATCTGTGAGTGCGCTGTCCATAGAACAATCAGTATAATCACTAACTACAGATTGGTCTGCAAGACAGTTAAATGTGCCATTCGTATTCTGCGTGAATAAAATCTTCCGCATAGGGATGGCAATAGACTCATCATCTCCGTTTCCTTCGATTGGGTTACCATTATTATCTACAGAACAATCCCCATCTTTTTGCCCATCACCGTCGCAAAACTGAACTTCATATTTCTCTTCTACCCTGTACTCTGCAACAGAAGTGACAATAGTAGTATCTTTATAGAAATATTCATTAGACCTAATCTTACCTCCAAAGGAATAAATATATTGCTCTTCTCTTGCGATGGCTTCTTCCCAAAGCCCTTTTTTCAATTCAAGAAAATTATCATAATAACCATAATGATTAAAATATTCAGGATGAATCATTTTACTTATTTTACCATCCTCAGCAACTTTAAAAATGTGATAGTCATAATTATAATTTCTAAGGGTGTCAATTGCACCACTTTCTGGATTAGCAGTTATTCCATAAGGTTCAAACCATTTTGTTTTGGTTACATGATAATCAGCCGCCGTTCCCGGAAGTGATTCAATTTTTACATTTGAAAATACAGTAACAATGGAATCTACATCTGCAAAAATAGCTGATCTGGTTGTAGAATCGGGCATGGTAATAATGAGACTGTCATAGGTTACAAATTGAGCATTCCCTGAAGCATCATAATGTGAGAAGAGTGTCACTGATTCCTGAGAAGCCAGAAGCTTATCAATACCCTTTACACACTTACCATACACCTCCTGATGACAACTGTCGGCAAAAACTGTTGTGTAATTAGCCAGAAAATTAACCGGTTTTTCACTCATGGTATAAAGGGGCTCACCGCTGTCCCAACTGCCATTTCCATTGGTATCTATATATTCTTCATCATCGTCCCAGACCCCATTTCCTGCATCTACTGTTTCTGCAATATCCCAATCATCATTACAGTTTCTGTCCTCAAAGGAGTCCCCAAATCCATATTCCCCATCAACAACACGGTCATAAAATAATTCCGCCGGGTCCACCACTCCATTTGTGCGGTCAACAAAGTATTCGCCTAGATCATATTTACCATTTTGTTCCAATCCCTCGTTTGTATCCCAGACTCCGTTACCTTCTGTACCGTTAAAATCTGCCCCCTCATAATTAGGGTCATCGCTACAGATGCCGTCCCAACCACAATCTCTCCAATTGTCATCATTTGGGTCTATGTTGGCACCGGAAAGCCAATCTGCATTTATACTGCTTCCGCAATTACAAGGCTCATTTATTGAAGCAGCAGAACAACTGCCGGCACCGGTTTCAAGACTGTCAGGGCACCAATCAGATCCATAGTCTGAATAAATTTCGGCAGCATCCCATTCGCCATCTCTATCACAATCTCCATTTTTCCTGAACATGACAGAGTCCGGACCTAATACGGAAATATTAAACCTGAATGTCTTTTGTAAAGTGTGAAAAACTGTATTGCTAAGGAAAGTGGTGTCGTATTGCTCCCACTCTGCACGGTCAATATACTGAAGATTTTCCACAGGAGTATAAGGCAAATTGTAAACCGTATCAAGAACACCGATATAAATAAGAGAATCATAGGTATCTGTTGTATCACCACTAAAAAGATAAGCATCTGTTGAATCTAAGGTGTTTGGCTCGGAAAGACCAACCTTGTATCTACCGTCTGCAGAATCCCACTGCATAAAGTCTAAATCAACCCATGAAATGGAAAAGGTAGTATCTTTTTTTACAAACTTTTCATGTTTACCATC
Organism: Fidelibacterota bacterium; assembly: GCA_030747125.1. Taxonomy (GTDB): domain Bacteria; phylum Fidelibacterota; class Marinisomatia; order SCGC-AAA003-L08; family D37C17; genus D37C17. Next base: position 7,719 of record JASLLI010000064.1, read on the forward strand.
TGAAAAAGTACTGTCAGAGTTGAAATCTAATTTTTCAGGACAGGAACCATTCACAATTAAATTGCTGCACCATTCGTTATCGTTTGAATTGGTTTCATTCAAACGATATAATTTTGCATTCAATGCTATATTAGCAGGAGTAAGGTCAATAAGATATTCAGGAAAGGTAAATAGAGAAAGTGTGTCTTGATTTACGTCCAAGTTAGTAGGGGTATTAATAGTGTTTGTTTGAGGATTAGGTGGAGATTCAAATTCACTATAATATAAAAAGTGAGCATAAATTTCATTATCAAAATTATAAAAGTAATCACTAATATTACCCTCAACCCCCCCTGTAGAGGATTTCCCAAAGGTGTTTTCCTTTGTTGAATCCACAGAGGAAGTTTCCTTGAAATATTCTTCACATCCCATGAAGAAAAGGATTATGATACTTAGTATATATGGTAGTTTATTTTGACGCATGCGATGGCGCCGGATATGGTCTTCCTCCCCATTGATCCGGCAAAAAAATCTGTTTCTTTCTAATATATAGTTGTAACAAACAAAAAACCCTTTGTAAAAAAAATCACAAAGGGCAAATACAAAGGGCTTTAATAAAAATTAAATATCAAAATTTTGCATCATTGATTAGCAGGTAATATTAAAAGTCTATTTTAATTACAAACAATATAAAAAGTCAGCATTTATTTTATCAATGTCATCTTAATAGTCTTGGAAACTTCTCCTTCGGCTGCATCCATTCTTACAATATATAATCCACTGGAGAGATGATTTCCCTGCCAGGTAACTTGGTGATAACCTGCTGCCATCCATCCGTTAACCAAGTGTTCTATAAGTGCACCTTTCATATCGAATATTGATACTGTAACGATTCCATCCTGAGAAAGTTCAAAATCTATATGCGTTACCGGATTAAAGGGATTAGGATAGTTTTGATTCAATGCAAATTCCAATGGTAATTGAGAAATAGTCACCTCCATAGTTGAGGTTATGAATTGACTGCCATCTTTCTCAGTCAGGAATCCTCCGGCTTCAATTTCATTCACAAATAATTCCGTGATTAATATATTAGATTGTGTTGCCTTGTCAGCGATAACCTCAAACTCAACATAGCCCAATTCCCCCTGAACAGATTTCACCTGACGCAGAGCATAAGAAGCAAGTCTCACCTCTCCCGAATGGTGTTCATTTATTACTACAGCGATATCATCACTGTGTAATTGGTCATTAGAAAAATGAAAAGAGGTGAATCTAACTACCTCCGGATCAAATGCCAGTGACATATCAATACCTTCAATTTCAGTTGCATCCGGCAGATAAATTGGAAGAGAAAAAGTTTTTCCTTCAGTGTAATTCAAGTTTAATTCCCCTGGTATTAACTC
>JASLLI010000065.1 GCA_030747125.1 Fidelibacterota bacterium
AAATCAAACGTTGCGCCTTGAGCTCCTATTTCCAGATCCACCGTTTCAGTCTGCCATCCCTCTGCTGAGCAGCTTACCATATATGCGCCTTCCGGCAGTTCTAACAGATAGTGACCATCATCATTGGAGATAGTATTATATGCAATATCCGCTGGGCTATTCATAGGAACAGCTGAAATATCGGCACCAGCAATTGGGCAGCCTACAGGCCCACCCAGACAGCCGTTGTCCTGCCATACATGACCTTCCAGTACTGTCATGACATCATTATACATAGGTGTTAAGTAAATATCGTATTCAAGAATAAGACTGTTGGTATCGGAATTGGGTATAATTTCCGCAATATAAAATTCATAGCCTTCTGCCTGGCAGCTAACGGGAATAGGGCCGTTCCAGTTCCATTCAAATGGCAGTTCATAGTATCCCTCTCCATCGCTGAATGCCATGGTCCCTTCCGGAACAGAATCTAGGGCAATAGCCACCTGTGCTCCCTCAACGGGTATGAGTGCACCATTAGATTGTACGCCCGTATAGACATGCCCCGTAAGAATAATTCCCTGAGCAGAAAGGTTGGAAAACAACAAACTTATAAAGAGAAAAAAGGAATAAAATATTCTATGGAAGAAATTATTGAAACTCATGATGGTGATCCTCCTGTTTAAAAGGATAAATTTAACGTTATAACACTAGAAAACATAATAAATTAATATAAACAAGACAATGTTATCTTTGATTTGTTACAGAGTGTTACAACTGAAAGAACGGGATAAATATATTAATAAAATGCCTGATTTTAGCTGACACGAACTATGACTAATACGTGACAAGCAGTTTGTCGTAAAATAACATAAGCCCCCAATTCTGGGGGCTTTTAATTTAGGGACGAACATACAATTCCCCAATTCCCAACTCTGCAGCATATAGTTTAAAAGTAAATAACTAAAACAAAAAGTCCCGTTTCGAGCCCCCACCCTTTTTATAGGAGAATACAAAATGGACTTTATCTTCATTCTCCTGATCATCCTGTTCTTTAAATGGATAGCATCAGGAATTTCATTCCTCTTCGGATTTCACTGATGTGCTAAACTCCCGAATGCTACGCCCAAGACCTTTGGCAAGTTCCGGGATTTTTCTCCCTCCGAAGAGCAGAATAATGATGACTAATATAAGTATTGCTTCCCAGGGGCCAAAATTCATGATTCCTCCACTATTTGAGTATTTGTTTGCTTTGCTAATTGAGATTCAAAAGCTTCAACTGTGTTAATATTTGCCAATTCATTTTCGAACTCATCCATCTTTAAGATAGTACTTTTCAAAGAATGCACAATAGACATAAGGGATAAATTCCCTTCAATAAAAGTTCTCTCAATTGCAGGTAGGTTGCGTTTATGATACATTGCTGTTAAAGGCATAAGCTGCTTTTTCACCTGTGGTATAATAATATCTGCGGAGGGATTATTATGAATTGCCTGCTTCAACTGCATTATTACCTGAGTGCTGATAAAGGGAATATCCACAGATAAGATGAAATTCCAATTCGTGTGAGAATGGTGCATGGCTGAGATGAGTCCGATAATCGGTGTCTGCTTTTCATATTTATCTGGAATGTTATTCATTAATGATGAGAATTTTTTTTTCCCAACAGAATACACTTCCTTAAAATGAGGTGCAATTACATTGTGGATCTTATCAATGAAAGTCATACCATGAATTTCTGCCAGTGCCTTAGTACTGCCGAAGCGGCGACTCTTCCCCCCCGTTAAAATATAGGCATTTATTTGAGGATCTTTATCCATGACTACACTCTGATACTTCTCGGCTGCCATCAATAAAATGAGCGTATTTCCAAATAGGGACATCTTTCTTCAGAGTAGAAATAAAATATGCCATTGCTTCCAAGGCTTCCTTTCTATGAGGTGATTCAATTACAACAAGTAATGAGGCTTCCCCAACGGGTATTACTCCAACCCTATGAATGCATTTAAGAGATTGGATGGGAAAGGTATCTAATACCTCCTCTCCTAATTTCTGTAGTTCCTTTTCTGCCATACCTGGATAATATTCGTATTCTAACGCTGTAATGGCTTTCTCATTTTCCCATGACCTGACTTTACCTATAAAATGTAGTTCTGCACCATTATCTCCCTCAGTGTCAGGAATATTTTCAGTCTTAATTATATTTTTAGTGATAGTGGTAACCAGCATTTAACCTCCCGAAACCGGCGGTATAAGTGCAACTTCATCCATATTTCTTAAAATTTTGCTTTCCTCTGCATACTCGTGATTCACAGCAGCCCTAACCGGTAGACCACTTAATTTCTCAGGATTTAACTTACGAATCTCCGTTAACAAGCTTCCAACAGTTGCTCCCTCCGGCAATTCCAGTTCAATTCTATCTCGGCTCAAAGCTTCTTTTACCAGAGAAAAATTTCTGATTTGAATAGTCAGCATAATTTAGTTCCTCCAATTAATTCGTTTCATGGTGATTTCATCTCCAGGCACGAGATCAAACTCTCCTGGTGGGGCTTCTAAAATGCAATTGGCATCCAGACTGGATGTAAGCATATGTGATCCATCATGTGGAAATGCGGAACACATTATTTTCCCGTTTAAATTTATCCAGTACTTGCCAAACCTGAAACGGTGTTTAGATTTTTCCACTGAAAAGGTATCTGTAAGTGTAGCTTTCATTGGCGGTAAAGGTGTCTCTTGCTGGATTTCCCTTATCACCGGGTCAATATATTCCTGAAAACAGATAAAAGAAGATACCGGGTTTCCGGGAAGTCCAAATATCAAACTGGTATCAGCTGTTCCAAAAAAGAGAGGTTTTCCTGGCTTTTGGTTTACCTTCCAGAAATGTTCCTGTACACCGGATTCAATGAGCACACTGCGTACATAATCGCCGCGCCCCATAGAAATTCCTCCGGAAGATATGATGATATCCGCTTGGTTCAATGCAGAAGTAATAAATGTTTTTAGAGAGGATTTATCATCAGAAATAACATCCTGCAGGACAATCTTACCTCCTGCTGATTTAATCATATCTCCTAACACAAACATATTTGAATTGTAAATCTGCCCCTTTGCTAAACTTTTTCCCGGTTCAACTAATTCGTTTCCTGTGGAAAAGAGGGCAACTGCAGGGCGACGTGCAACATTGACCTCACCAAACCCAAATGCAGCAAGGATACCTAACTCTCCTGCTGAAATATTTTTTCCTTTTTCAATCAGCAAAGTGTTTTCTTTTACTTCTTCGCCTTGAATGCGGATATGGTTCCCTTTTCGTGTCTGAGAATAAATCTGAACCATTTCTTTGTCAGAAAATCCGCTGCTTTGCTCAACAATTACAATGGCATCTGCACCCTTGGGAATCATAGCTCCTGTCATACATTGTGTACATTCTCCGGATTGAATTGAGCCCTCGAAGGGTTTGCCAGCATAACTCGCTCCAACCATTTTAAGGGTAAGGGGGTTTTCTTTTGATGCACCCATAGTATCTATAGCTTTTACAGCGAAACCGTCCATAGCTGAATTATCAAATCGGGGCATGGGAAAGTCTGCATTTATACACTCATATAATATCCTCCCTCCTGCCTTATCCAGATTTACAATTTCACTTCCTGTTCCGTTGAGAAAGCTCTTTATTATTGTCTTGGCTTCATGAACAGGAATCATAGAATTTTCCTTAACAGGAAGACAATTGCGATAATAATTACCCCTCCCATTATTTTTTGAATCGTATGTGGAGAAAATTTAGTGGACCCAAACCAGGAACCAAAAAATCCTCCTACTCCTACAGCACCTGCAAGGGGAAGAATGAGCTGTGCATTGAAGGTACCTGCCTGGGTTCTGGCAATTAATCCTGTTAATGAATTCACCCAGATAAATAATACACCGGATGCAGAAGCTTCCTTTTGAGATGCTAAACCGGTCATCACTAAAAAAGGTACCAGATAAATTCCACCGCCAATTCCCAAAGCACCAGCAATAAATCCCAAAACTGCTCCTAATCCCAATGTAAAAATCCATTTTTGAGTTGACGAAAGCTGTAAAGTCAATTTCAATTCACCAACAACATATATACGCAAAGCAACAAAAATGAGGGTTATGAGCAGAAAAATTTGGAAGATCAGTTCAGGAAGAACGATGGTTCCAGCTATAAAGGTCATTGGAATGGAGGTAATCAAAAAGGGGAGTATCAATTTTAAATTTCCATGACCGTTGCGCCAAAAGTTGATTATACCAATAAAGGAAACAAGTAAGTTTAACATGAGTGATGTGGTAGGTATAAAGGGAAAAGCAATGCCAATAATAACCAGAAGAGCAGTATAGGATGACCCCCCTCCCAATCCTACAGAGGAATAAATAAATGCAATTAAAGAGAATAATATGGGTATCAGAAATTCCATACAATTCAGACATGATCGTATAGATTATACATACTTAATTTTATCATGAATGTTTTTCTCCTTTCAGCATGTGATAGGCATGAAAAATATCTGGAATAAGAACCTGAAGAGCATCTCTTACTGCTGACGGGCTTCCAGGAAGACAAATAATGATGGTTTTCCCGATGACACCGGCGGATAACCGAGAAAGCATGGCAGTTTTCACTTTTCCTTTTCCCCAGACATGGAGGGCACTCTCAACGCCCTGCAGCTTATAATCTAAGAGTGGTTCCACTGTATTTATAGTCAAATCTCTCGGTCCCATTCCGGTACCTCCGGTAGTGAGAATAAGTTCAACACCTTCTTCAATCCAAAATTGAATTAGCTGCATCAGATTCTCAGAACCGTCAGGGAGCACTTCATAGTGATTTACCGTACAGCCAGCGTTTGTGAATCCGTTAATTAAAATTGGTCCAGAGCCGTCTTTTGCCAGATTTGAAGATACAGAGTCACTGAGGGTGATGACACCTACATGGGGTTTGTACTCAATTGCATGAGAGGTTTTTCCCCCTTTTTTTTCAAGGAGCTTTATATCGCTGATTACCATGGTTTTATCTACTGCTTTACACATATCATAAATGGTAAGAGCAGCAACTGATACTGCAGTTAATGCTTCCATTTCTACCCCGGTGGATTCTCTAGTTTTTGCGGTTGACTGAATGGAAATTTTTCCATTTGAAATGTGAAACTTCAAACCAATAAAAGATAAATTTAATTGGTGGCATAAGGGAATCAAATCAGAACATTTCTTGGCAGCCATAATACCTGCAATGCGGGCTGTGTTAAGTACATTCCCCTTAGGAATTGTATTGTCCTGAATAGCAGAAAGTGTTGATGATGAAAGTGAAATACATCCTTCTGCCCTGGCTGTACGCATGGTGGGAAGTTTTTCCGAAACATCTACCATCTTCACTTCACCACCTTGATTTAAATGTGTAAATTCTTTCAAAGCCATCATCCTCCGATCTGAGCCATAGAATCACGGTTTTCACCCTGCATTTTGGCAGCCTCCCAACCGTCTATAGGTTTTTTCCACATTGCCCCTTGAATCAGTTTTTTCAAATCATCTGAAGATTTACCCATTAACATTTCAGGTGAAATTTCAGTTTCGTCTCTGGAGAATAAACAGTTACGAATTTTGCCATCCGCAGTCACCCTGATACGGTTACAGTTTTTGCAAAGGCTGCGGGAATATGCAGGAATTATTGCCACTTTACCTTTATATCCAGGCACCTGGAATATTTCATGTTCTGTTGAGGTACCGTCCACCTTTATCAATTCGGGATATTGTGAAAAAAGTAATTCCCTGATATGTTCGGCACTCATGAATTTTCCTGTTTTCCAAACCTGATGAGAATCAAAAGGCATGAGTTCAATAAATCTCACCGTAAGATAATTATTTTTGGTGAGTTCTACAAATTGACCAATCTCATCATGGTTAAATCCCCGCAATATGACTGTATTAATTTTTATTGGTATTTGTTTTGAAAGTGCAATCTCGATTCCCTCCATTACCTTGCTGTAGACTTTTCTTCTGGTAAGTTGGAAATACCGATCTGCATCTAAAGTGTCTAAGCTGATATTCAATCCACCTAGCCCTGCGTTGCGTAACTGCTTGATTTTACCTTTTAACAGGACGCCATTAGTAGTGAGGTGAACGGACTCAATACGAGGGATTTCTGCTGCAGATTTTATTATTTGGATTATTTGGGGATGCAAGAGAGGCTCCCCGCCGGTGAATCGAATTTTCGTCACACCTAATTCTGCAGCGGAGGAAATGAGGTGTGAAATTTGAGTATGGGTTAAAGATTTAGGAGAATGACAGCAGCCAATTCCATCTTCAGGCATGCAATAGAGACAGCGCAGATTACAAGTCTCGTTTACTGCTATACGCAAATAGGTGAAAGTCCTGCCAAACTGATCTACGACAGGTGCCCGGAGCGGCATTTCAGCCTGATCCGGAAGAGGGGTAATATAATTGTGTGTTGTTTCCATTCTCTTTCCAATTCATCCCACATAAACCGGGAATCGGGAGCTGATTCTGACATTTCTATCAAAACCGTATCGGCATCAAACCAGTACTGAATCCAGCGTAGGTTTTTTAGCTATGAGAAAGAATATTATTTTATTCTGACAGGATATATTACCATAATAAGACCTATATATCCTATTATTATTTTTCAGGTATGCAGCTGATAACTTTCGTCAATATAAGGGTCTTTATTGGGAATTAAATTCCAGTTACTCAATGTGGAAAACACTGCCCAACAAAGGACTCCTGCAATACCTAAAACTGTTCCGGCTTCTAACAGGCCGAATACGGGAACGCTGCCAATAAGCGGTGGAAATATCATGAGATATAAATCTATCCAATGTCCTGATAATACAAGCGCAGAGGCAATAAGGAGATATTTTTCTGAGCGTTTGGTTTTCCTGAACAATAAGATGGTGAACGGTGCCAGCCAGTTGAGAACAATATTCAGGATAGAAAGTAATCCAAAAGATCCAATATGGCGCTTTAGATAGTAACCTGTTTCTTCCGGGAGATTTGCATACCAAATCAGCATGTGTTGGGAGAACCAGATATACACCCAGAAAGTTACAAAGGCAAACAGATATCGACCCATTTCATGAAGATGATCATCTTTAATTTGAGGCAGGAATCCCTTCCTTCTTAAATAAATGAGAATAATAATCATAAATGAAAGTCCGGCAGTAAACATCCCGGAAAAGTTATATAATCCGAAAATAGTGCTAAACCAATGAGGTTCAAGTGACATGATCCAATCAAAGCTGGAAATTATAAAAGCTATACCCCCAATATACAACCAGGCAGCGGACCACCGTACTGCTTTTTTGGTATGCTTGATGTCCCCCGTTTCATCCTGACGGCGGGAATGCTTCACTATGGGTAAACCTAAAAAATACCAGATACCATAGTAGATTGGTATGCGAATAATAAAACTTTTCAGGTTCAACCAGGGCTCTTTGCCTAATAAAATAGGATCTTTTGCAACCACTTCTGTATGGGTCCATTCGTATATATAGTGAGCACCAAGAACGACGGGTACCATCAACAATAATCCTATTGGGAGAGCAGAAAACATTGCTTCCGGAATTCTTCTTATCATTGCTGCCCAACCTGCATTACTTACATACTGAATGGCAACGAACATCATTCCACAAAAACCAATACCGGTGATATAATAGGATGCTAAAAGGATGTTCGGCCATACCCGTTCAGTTGAAAAGAACCCAAAAATCATAGTGAATACGCCAATGGCAGTTGCTAAACTGATTTTATTAAATAATGAGGGTTCTATTTGGAAGATTGCTTTTTTCATTAGTTTAATGTTTTTAAAAATTCTACAACCTGCCACCTGTCAGATCGTTTTATCTGAATGTCATATCCCGGCATATTTCCTACCCCTCTCGAAATGAGAAAATATAAATCACCATCTCTCATTTTTCGCACCTTTTCGGTTTTTAAAGAAGGTGGTGGTGGTACCCCTCTTTTGGTGACAGGACCATCACCATCACCATTAAAACCATGACAGATCTGGCAAAAAGTGGCATAAATAAATGCTCCCCTGTTCCTGTCAATTTCCTCATTAATAAGAGGACTATGTAGTACTTCCCCTGCATTTTCAGCAGTGAGTTCTCCATCCGGGTATTCCGGCAAAAAGCCTAAGGGAATGCTACCCTCAGGCGGAAGCTGCAAGGTTTTTCCATCAGAAAAATTAGGGTTTTCTGCAAAAGCAGAATACGCAGGTGAGTAAACCATTTCAGGCAGAAATTCCACATTGGGTTGTCCAGTATCCCTGGCAAGAAACTGACCAAAGAGGTATAGACCTATTATTGAGAATATCACATAAAATACAGACTTGGCATTCACATCAATTACTCACCATTTTACCATTGTTACTCAGAACAATGTCTTCTAAAATCGAAACCGGATTAGGTTTTTCACCATGACTCATCACCAAATAGAATCTGTCATTGGTTGCTCTTGGTCCGGGTTGAAGAGAAGGCCTTCCGAATTTTATTTTTTTCCACATTAAAAATGTAAATACGGTACCTAATCCTGCAAATAAAACAGTCACTTCAAATGCCACCGGCATAAATGCCGGAAGAGAGTTCCAGGGCCGTCCGCCAATATTGATGGGCCAATTGATGGC
>JASLLI010000066.1 GCA_030747125.1 Fidelibacterota bacterium
TCCCAAATGCTGTGGATTTACGATAAGTGTTTCTGTTCCTAAAACTACATATCCATCTTCAACTGCTTCACTAGTGAATAGGTAATTTCCTGTACGGGTCCAGTCGTCATAAACTACGGACACATGGTGTTCATCAGCAGCTGAATCATAACCATAGCCTACGGATCCAGTCCACAGATCTTTTTCACATCCATATAACGGGTCCAGATCTAAAGGATAAATCCATGATTCACCACCCCATCCAAATTCATCAAATGAATAGTAGGGTCTGCCGCCGTAACTAGAGCAGTTTGCTGGCCAATCTGGAACATTTCCTGTATATTCATTCCAAATAGCATAAGGATATTCATCAGACGCAATACCACTGGGATAGCGAGCCTGGGCAACACCATCACCGCCAACTCCGCCTCCACCCCATGGTGGATTACCGTTATAGTTTACATTATACTGTACATCCCATTGCAGTTCGCCGGCTTCAACAGTTGAATAACCAGCACCTAACTGACCATGTGTGGTATTTTCTCCTGCATACTGACGATATACAACTAGCATGTTACCATCAGAATTCACATCCATAGGACGTGTAACTGTGGATACCATACCATATCCGTTTGCTGAAGAATCAATTACAGTCAATTCAGATCCTGCAAAATTAGGATACTGATGAGGGCAAGCATCACGAGTAGCTTCCTGCTTTACCCGATAGGTTGGCTCAACCCTGTTCATCTTATTCATTTTGAATTCAGATTTAGGTATTCTTCTGTTTACAGAAAAAACCATACTGACTGCTAATGACAAGATGAGTATTGATTTTAATAGCTTCATGTTTCTCTCTCCTTGGTTTGTCTATTATTTGTTTAGTTTCTATTTAATTGTCAAGAATATGATTCGCAATTTGAACCAAATCTAAAATATTAACAATTCCGTCATCGTTATAGTCCGCAGCACATTCATACATTGGAATACTGAGCTCCAATATATAGTTCACAACCTGGACCAGGTCAAGAATATTAATGATTCCATCGCCCGACACATCTCCTGTTTGAGAACCACACTCTGATCCTCCGGACTGAGTATATAAACCGGTTCTCAAATTATTCCCTCTGTACATACTCCAATAGCCCTCAGCATCTCCTGCTGACTTTACATCAATACTTACCAGACTGCTTACCGAGCTTGCCATAATTTCCAGATCACCATCTTCATCCATATCCAATACTATTGGAGACCCTGTAAAAGGGAATTCATTCATTAGTGGAAAACCATCAAATTGGCTTCCATCTAAATTATACACTAAGATTCCTGCCAACTCAGTAACTGCAATAACTTCGGCTTCGCCGTCATTATCCATATCTGAAAACGCTACCGATTTACTTATGACCTCACCGGCATCTACAGGCCAGCCTGATAAGGCATTGCCATTTTTGTCAAAGGCATATAACACACCGCTATCATCACTGACGAAAATGTAAGTGCTGCCATTATGGTTTAAAAAGGCAGGAGAATTAAGTACTTTATCTGAAGTTGGGATAGTAAAAAGAATCTCTCCATTGCTGTCAATGGCATAAATATTGTCATCATTACAACCGGTAAATATAATAAGTTCACCATCAATTTCAGCAATAGCAGGTGCTGATTGCACCCTATCGCCGGTTGTTACAGGAAATCCGGGAGCATTTGTTCCATCATCTAAAATTACATGGATTTTATCACTGTCAGTCCCTACTACAATATCCTCTTTACCATTCCCGTTAAAATCTGCCAAACCAACTCCAATCTTTACTTTTTCCCCTAAATCTACAGGGAAACCGTCAACATCACTCCCGTCGGGATTCACAGCAAACACCATATTTCCAGAAGAATAACCGGAAACAACCACTTCTAAGTCTTCATCATCATCCAAATTACCGATAGCAGGAGTTCCTAATAAATATTTATCAGCATTATATTCTGCTTTGAGACCATTCTTATCAAATATATAGAGATATTTACTTTTCGAGGCTACTACAAAATCAGTTAATCCATCTCTATCTAAATCTGCAGCGGCGGCAGCTCCCCAAATCTGGTTGCCTGTTTCAAATGGGAAAGCACCATCCACAAGTTCAGAACCATCTTTATTATAGATATGTACCTGGCCATTATAGTCACCAAATATAATTTCCTCAATCCCGTCATTGTGGATATCTACCACCAGAGGGCTTGGTTTTTGTGAAGCAGAATAGACAGGAAATCCTGCCTGATTTAAACTCACCTCAACTTCCAATTCATATTCATTAAAATAGAAATTATCTTCAGCACCTTCAATGCCTACTCCCATAACCAAAAGGGAAAAATTGCGGTCACCTAACTCTGCATTTTCATCCACTTCAATGACAAAGGGGACGGATGCATTGGAAAACAAATCTCCAGGTTGTAATGTTTGAGAAGAAATAATTGTGCTGGTACTTTCATCAATGACAATACCTTCTGCTTCAGAAGTAAGGAGTATTTCAATACTGGTTGCTGCGGCCCAAGGTTCCGGATTTTCCAATTCAAATATCAATTCAAATGTCTCTCCAGGGTTAATCACATTATCACCGTCACCGCTGATTTCATTAACAGAATATTCCGTCAGTCTGAGATTGGGTCGATTTAAAGATTCAGGTTCAATATTTCGCAAGATATGAGATCCGCTACCCCAACCATCAGGGTCATCATTTTCTGTAACAGTAAACCAGCCATCACTTTGACCTCCCCATCCCCAATTCATATGGAATAATTCATCGTCGTAGCCATCACAATTCCAGGCATGCCCACCTTCATCGTTATAGCCAACATAAATCATGGGTCTGTTATTATCAATTTCAGTTACTAAAAAGTTCATCCATTGGGAATCACTGTAGGATGACCGGTAACTTGCATAAATATTATCTTTATATAAAAAGTTGTTTTCCAGAGCATATTGTGCAGATGGAAAGCCACCGCTGACCTGAGCACCGGAACCAGGGCAGTCATAGTCCATATTTACCGCCACACCAGCATGCCAGACTAAAAAAGAAGCAGCTTCAGACCCGGATTCCGCTGCGCCCATAGCATCATAATCATAAAAGGCATCACTGAAATTTGCATATTGGGTACCATAACCGCCACAATAGCAGGAGTTACTCCCCTGACCGGTGGTAGGATATTTCCAATAATGCATTATGGCAGACATGGAGACAGCCACGCATCCACTGGGAGCCTGGTCGCCCTCACATGAGTTATCAGACGGAGGCCCATAGTCATTCCAGCTTCCGCTTTGGTTCCATTTAGACTCCAACAAGGGTCCTCTCATATCCCTGTTGTGCACTTTTAAATCTTTTCCATAATAGTACTTTTCCCAATCCGGATGCACCTCAGAAGTACTTGAATTATCTAATCTGACGATATCTTTTACCATTTGTTTGTAAGAATCTAATATCCAGGAAAGGTTGCTGGGCATATCTTCCAGGATGAATTGACTCTCGAAGCTGTATGCCAGCAATGGCTGTACTTTATCATTTCCTGAAACCATGATAAAGCCTTGGGGTTCAAATTGAAATATATATATCAAATTGTCATCCAATACATCTATTGAAACGGGATTAAATCCATCAAAAGTACCGGTGTTGGATCTCTCAGCATAAATATGTGCTGCGACCCTTTGTGCTGTATTAATCTCAACAGGTGCTGAGAATAATATACCAATAAAAAGTAAGTTTACTATCTGTAAATTGATTTTCATTTATTAACTATCCAAAATCAAATTGGTTAAGGTTACAATATCCAAAATATTCAACACACCATCTCCATTCAAATCTGCCAAAGAAAATTCATTGGCACTTGGAGAATCTGCCCCTAATACAAAATTCACAACAATTACTATATCCAGAATATTGAGTACTTCATCTTCATTCACATCTCCCGGCATTCCTGTTACCCCCAGCTGGATTATTTCTGTATGAGGCTGAGACTGCATACCAAAATTATTTGAAACAATGAGGCTCACTTCATATTGCCCCCCCACTGCATAGGTATGCACAGGAGAAACAGAACTTGAAGAACTACCGTCACCAAAATCCCATAACCAGGAATATATATCAACTTCATTGATCATTCCAGATAAATCTGTAAAGGAAACCGTCAAATCAGAAATTTCATATTCAAACAAAGCTACAGGAGCTTCCATTTGTGGCATCAGATTATAAATAGCAGCCTGATCATTAGGGAAACCACCCATCGTATTGAGATTGAAATACCCATTATTATAACCGCCCCAACCCCAATTACAATGCAGATTATTTCCTGAATAGCCGTCAATATTCCAGGCATGACCGCCATATCCGCCATTATCATATCCCTGGTAAATCACAGGGCGATTATTATCAATTTCATTTTTGAGCAAATTTCTGAATTCGGTAGTGCTGTGATTATCTTTCCATTCATAATCCATATCAGAGCTATAGGTGAAAAAATTCTCCATAGCATAAAATGCCGATGGATAGTTGCCAACCACCCAAGCTCCTGAACCTGAATGATCATAGTCCATATTCACTGCAACGCCTGCATGATAGAGCAGCAGTTGAGAGGAAGAAGTTGCATAAGTAGCAGCCATACTGTTAAAGTCATAGTAGGCATCTTCAAAATTGACTTCCAGATAACCATAATCATCTTCAAAATAATAGTTGGATCCTTGTCCGGTTTCAGGATAACCCCAATAATGCATGATCTGACACATTGCAACAGCCACACAACCAACAGGTCCTGTAAATCCAATAGCAGAGGTAACGCCATTATTCCATGAACCACTTTGATCAAACTCTGCGGATAACAGAGGTGTTACATACCGATCCCTGACTGGTTCATAATGACCACTTAAATATCCATCCCATTGGGATTGAATCTCAGGCTGAGCCTCATTAGAATTATTCATGTGTGCAATCATTTCAGTTTTATACTGATTCATAAGAGACTGCAATGTAACAGGCATATTATCTGTTTTAAAATTATGATCAAACCCAAACCCTAACATAGGTACAGCATGGTCATCTGCAGGTACAAGGATAAATCCTTTTGGATTCAAATGGAATAAATAAATCAGATTAGTTCCTTCATGTTTAATTATTTCAGTTTCCACAATATTAAATTCAGTTCTGTTATGTAAATGATATTGTTGTAAAAACACATTTTGGGCGACCCTTTCAGCCAGCTCAAGCTGGACAGGTGCACCCAATAATAATCCGCAAAATGTTAGAATGAGTAATTGCGTTCTAATCATATACCTGTTTTTTTATTTTGGTTGACTTTAGAATTTACCAAAAATTACCGAAAAAAACTAACCGATTCTTGTTACAACTTGTGCAATAAACCGGATTGTTAATCCCCAATAAAAAACCTGAAAAAGCGGAAGCAGATTTTTTTTTGCTTCCGCTTGATTCAAGTATGTCAAACTATTTTACCAGCAATAATTTCTGAGTATTACTGAAACTGCCTGCAGTTACTTTCACAAAGTATACTCCGCTACTGAAGTTATCAGCATTCCAGGTAACTGAGTGATAGCCTGCATTCATATAACCTTCTGCAAGAGTGGCTACGACTCTTCCCTGCAGATTATATACCTGAATGGTTACATCTGCGTCAGCAGGTAGTCCAAAACTTAAGTTTGTAGAAGGATTAAATGGATTTGGATACGCACTATCAACAGAAATAGCTTCAGGTGCTGCTTCTTTTTCATATAATCCGTTTACAACATATACTCCGTTTGAATTCCAGGGTTCGATATTTCCATCCAGAGAGATCATCTCACTCGTACTCTGTTTCAGGAGTTTAAATTCCGGAGTTTCACCACTTACAAAGTAGTCAGCAGTATTAATATCTTCAGTCATTCCCATTGCAGGAACATCAATCATCACGCCCTGCCATTGGCGGATACCAGTGAGGGTACCTTTATTATAGGTAAGCAGCCAATCACCTTCTTCAATGCTACCTTCAAGGAGCTCAACATGCTCTACAAAATAAAATGCCTGTTCAGAAGACTGCACTACATTAAACTCACCATTATCAGGCAGGATTTCTGAGTACACCTCAACAATACGACCCATTCCCGTATCTAAATCATAACTGAATGACAGATCTTCTGATACAGTTACCCAGTAGCCGGAGCCACCATCAAAATGAGTGAGAGACCCAATCCAGCCGTCTTCAGTATTCATAGCCGCCGATCCTTCTCCAAGAATGGAGATAAAGCTGCCTTCAACATCATCAGGAATCGCACCTGAAATTTCTGAAGATTCATCAGATGAGTAAGATATGAGATTTGCGCCTGTATGCAGATCATATACAATGCCAAAGTCAATATCATCACCCTCAACACTTAGAGAGGCGGCTGCAGTCATCTGGAGCCAGTATCCACGATCCAATTCAAATCCGTTCAAAGTACCAACCCAGCCAAAGCCGTCCATATACATGGCAGCCATGGATTCAGTTGATACACCGGAAATGCTATCTAAAATTGGGTCTAACATATCCAGACTGGCATCATTTGGCAATACAAAGAACGATACCAGATTTGCAGCTTCATTTAATTCCAAAGTCTGGAAGAACACAGCATCAAGCCGGTTAACTACGAACATACCGTTATTAGCAAATCCATGATTTTCAGATGGAAGACCATCATAATATTTGTCTTCAGAAGCATCATAGACTCTAAAGGTAGGTTCATCGCCTGGCTGCAGATAGCCTGCAGAATAGGCATAGCCGTCATCACCCATGGCAGGTACAGCTGTGGGGCCGCCTGCATAAGGATAGGCGCCTACACAAACATCACCATTAAACAGACCGATCCAATCGGCACCTTGTTCTAAATATTCACCGTCATTTCCGTAGGCAGTCATGACGAAGTAGAAAGCCTGACTGGTGGACTGATTATAGCTAAATGGGTCAGAACCAGGCTCTGCTGAACATTCAGAGGCATTACAAACAATTTCACCATCCCAGCATTCATATTCTGGTCCAGGACCATCACAAACACCACATTCATCGTATTCAGCATCACCGTTAGGCACGCCATTACAGTCGGCACAAGTAGAGTTATCTCCACCACAAACACCACATTCATCATAACCCTCAGGACAGTCATCGCCACAGTCCTCAGGGCATGATTCAGAATCTTCATCACCATTACAGATACCGTCACCACAGCAAGGTTCTGCATTGGCATCGCCGTCAAAGTAGGCAAAATCAATTGGCTCACCGGCAGCATTAGACATGATGAAATCACTAAAGCCGTTAGCTGCACCGTCCAATTCAAGTTCAATAGCTGAACCGCAACCATCAATAGTTGACCCATCTAAAGAAAATCCAAGTACAGTGGAGCCACTGAAGGAAATCATAAACCCGGCAGCTTCAGAAGTACCACCAGATGCATTCAAGATGGTTGCACCATCAACAGTGAGTTGGAATCCGGCAATGGCTTCATTGGTATTATAGAACA
Organism: Fidelibacterota bacterium; assembly: GCA_030747125.1. Taxonomy (GTDB): domain Bacteria; phylum Fidelibacterota; class Marinisomatia; order SCGC-AAA003-L08; family D37C17; genus D37C17. The sequence goes on from JASLLI010000066.1 coordinate 7,490, forward strand.
CTGAACCACCATCGGAAAGATTCAGACTATTACCAGGCATGGAGCAGGCTTGTCCGTCCCATGCTTCTTCACAGTCTTCTTCTTCACAATCTTCAGGACAGGAGTCCGCATCTTCATTGCCATTACATTCACCGTCACCACAGCATGGACCTTCATTTCCACTGCCTTCAAAATAAGTTATATCAATAGGTTCACCAGCTGAGTTAGACAGAATCATTTCACTAAAGCCGTTTGCGGAACCGTCAAGCTCAAGCTCGATAGCAGAGTCACAGCCGTCAATTGTTGATCCGTCTAAGGAGAAACCAAGTACGGTTGAACCACTGAAGGAAATCATGAATCCGGCAGCTTCGGAAGCACCACCTGAAGCATTCAGTATAGTTGCACCATCAACGGTAAGCTGGAAGCCAGCAATGGCTTCATTGGTGTTATAAAGCACAGAACCGCCACTTGAAAGATGAATGCTGTTGCCGGGCAATCCACAGGCAGTTCCGTCCCATTCTTCTTCGCAGTCTCCACCACCCGTTTCAAGTGAAGCACAATCACCTAAGTCCAAATCCGCACCTTCACCATTTTCATCAGATACAATTGCATTTGCGAAGCATACTTCAGTACCTTCTGCATCAAATCCAACATTGAACAGCACTGCATTACCTGCAGGAATATAATCACCTGTCAGGGAGAAACCTACCAGAGTAGAACCCTGGAAACTGATAGAAAATCCATGTTCTTCCGAAGTACCACCAGAAATTGAGGTGATATTAATTCCGGGCAGATCCATTTGGAATCCTGCAACAGGGAAGGGATTATCCATAACCACATCCAATGATCCGGAAGTTACATTGCTGAAACTAAGACCAACAGGATCACAACTGGTTCCGTCACCATCACAGACACCACAGGCATCATATTCAGCATCACCACCGCAGACACCGGCACAGTCTAAAACATTGCCGTCGCAGTCACATTCCTCAGGTGGAATGCCATCGCCATTACATACACCACATTCATCTACTTCTGCACCCATGCCGTCGCTACATTCACAGCCGGCATTAGCTTCCCAGCAAGACCCATCATCATGAGTTGCAGATTCATCATAGTTAC
>JASLLI010000067.1 GCA_030747125.1 Fidelibacterota bacterium
ATTAAACGCAGCACATACAAGAGGATGTAAACGTATTGCACGCCCTTCAATTAGAATCGGTTGAAAAGCCTGAATACCCAAACGATGCAGGGTTGGTGCACGGTTTAAAAGAACAGGATGGTCCTGAACCGTATTTTCTAATACCTTGTAAACCTCAGGAGCCTTCGTTTCTACAAGCATTTTTGCACTTCGAGGTGTCTGGGTATAGCCCGATTTAATAAGTTCATTAATAACTTGAGGCTTAAATAACTCCATCGCCATATCCTTCGGCAAACCACATTCATGTAGTTTCAATTCGGGACCTACAACAATTACAGATCTTCCAGAATAATCTACCCGTTTGCCTAAAAGGTTCTGACGAAATCTACCCGATTTGCCTTTTAGTGAATCACTTAATGATTTCAATGGCCGACGGGTACCACTACGCACAGCTGACTTTATTCGACTATTATCAATAAGAGCATCCACAGATTCCTGTAGCATTCTTTTCTCGTTTCTTAAAATTACATCCGGCGCTTTAATTTCCATTAACTGTTTCAAACGGTTATTACGAATGATCACTCGACGGTACAAGTCGTTCAGATCCGAAGCAGCAAAACGACCGCCATCAAGAGGAACTAAAGGTCTTAATTCCGGTGGAATAACCGGCAGAACAGATAATATCATCCACTCCGGCTTATTATAAATTTTCTTTTCAATACGCGGATCAAATTTCTTTAAAATTCTCAGCCTTTTCAGTGCTACTTCTTTATTTTGAACAGAGGCTTTCCCACGGACGATTCCCAACAATTCATTGATTTTCCCGACCACATCCAGATCACCCAACAATTGCAGTACGGCTTCACCACCCATAGAGGCTTTGAAAAAGTTATCTTCATCCCTGTCTTCTTCAGATACGGCATCAATTCCAAACTCTGTATCCAATGACAGATAATCATCTTCTTCAAGCAGTTCGCCATACTCTCTTCCGGAAGCACCGGGATTCAAAATTACAAATTTTTCATAATAGACTATCTGCTCCAACTGCTTTGTAGTATAACCAAGGAGATAACTGATTTTACTGGGGATAGAACGCAAATACCAAATATGTACAACAGGTACTGCTAAGGTTATATGACCAATGCGCTCCCGCCTTACTGATTTTCGGGTAACTTCTACACCACAGCGGTCACATACAATTCCTCTGTATCGGATTCTTTTATATTTTCCACAATGACATTCCCAGTCCTTGGTGGGACCAAAAATTTTCTCACAGAAGAGCCCATCTTTTTCAGGTTTATAAGAGCGGTAGTTAATGGTTTCCGGTTTTAGAATTTCACCAAAAGACCTGTCCAAAATTTCCTCAGGAGATAGCAATCCCACAGTTATTGAACTGAAAGATCGTGATAATCTGGGGGTTGGTTTATTTGAAAAAAGCAAAGTTTATCTCCTTGAATTAATTTAAAAATACATTCAATCCTAAACCTTCCAGCTCTTTTACAAGAACATTGAAGGATTCAGGAAGACTTGATTCAGGTGTATTTTTACCCCGAACTAATGAGTTGTACAATTTTGTTCTACCCTCAACATCATCTGATTTTGTTGTGAGGATCTCCTGGAGGGTGTGTGCAGCACCATAAGCCTCCAATGCCCACACTTCCATTTCACCAAACCTCTGTCCACCGGATTGCGCTTTACCACCCAGCGGTTGTTGTGTAATGAGAGAATAAGGCCCCGTTGCACGAGCATGCATCTTATCATCTACTAAATGAGATAATTTCAACATATAGATAGTTCCCACTGCAACAGGAGAGGCAATCTGCTCACCGGTTCGCCCATCCCATAGATTCACTTTACCCGTTTCAGAAAGTCCTGCTTCATTCAATTCTGCAACTACATCGTCATGATTAGCACCATTAAAAACAGGAGTCTTATATTTCTTCTCAAGAATTTCTCCTGCCCAACCCAACATGGTTTCATAAAGCTGCCCCAAGTTCATTCGAGAAGGCACGCCTAATGGATTAAGCACGATATCAACAGGTTGACCATCAGCTGTAAATGGCATGTCTTCCTCAGGAACAATAATGGAAACAATACCTTTGTTTCCATGACGACCGGAAACCTTATCACCGATAGATATTTTTCTTTTCTGTGCAATGTACACCTTTGCAAGCTTCATCACTCCCTGCTGAAGCTCATCACCAACACGGAGTTTAAATGTTTCTTTCTCCAACCGCTCTTCCAACTGTCTCAGGTTTCTGCGGTAGTTCTGCCAGATTTTAAGTATCTTATTCCAAATTAACGGATTTTCAACCCAAGGCGATTTCAATGATAATGTTTCGTAATCCAGACTTTTGATTCTGGCAGGAGTGAGCATTGTTTTAGCTTTAATGATGGTGCGGTTTGTTGCAGCATCTCTGATACCACCTGAAACCTGCTCTTTCAATTGCTCTTTTAGCAGTTCATCCCGCTTATCCATGAGAGACACCCTGTCTTTTCTGGCATTTCTCTGAAGTTCACGAATCTGTTGTTTTTCTTCCTCTCGGACAGCGATACTTTTTCTTTCAAACAACTGAGTATCTACTACAACCCCATGCACACCGGCATCACAGCGTTTTGAAGCATCTTTTACATCGCCTGCTTTTTCACCAAATATAGCCCGAAGCAGTTTTTCCTCAGGAGTTGGATCAGTTTCACCCTTTGGAGTCACCTTTCCAACCAAAATATCACCGGGATGCACCTCTGCACCCACTCTCACAATGCCGTTGGCATCCAGATTTCTGGTAGCCTCTTCACTTACATTGGGAATTTCATTGGTGAGCTCTTCTTCACCACGCTTAGTGTCACGGATTTCAACTTCAAACTCCTTCATGTGGATTGAAGTCATCACATCCTTTTTCACTAAAGTCTCATTGATGATAATTGCATCCTCAAAATTATATCCTCTCCAAGGCATGAATGCCACACGAAGATTTCTTCCTAATGCCAGTTCACCATCTTTGGTTGAATGCCCATCTGCAATAATTTCACCTTTTTTTACCTTTTGCCCAGGCTTCACGATAGGCCTTTGGTTTATACAGGTGTTCTGATTGGTTCTCAGCAGCTTCTTCATGTTGATGTGCTTTTTATTTTCATCAGGAACTAACTCTAACTCTGCAGGTTGACCTTCAGACTTAATGATTATCCCTTTCGCATCAACTTCTTCAATAGTTCCATCACATGGAGATACAACTGCATATCGGGAATCTAATGCGACTCTTTCCTCCATACCGGTACCCACAATAGGGGGATCCGGTGCAATCAGAGGAACAGATTGGCGCATCATGTTAGACCCCATTAACGCACGGTTCGCATCATCATTTTCCAAAAAGGGAATCAGCGCAGCAGAGACAGAGACAATCTGATTGGGAGAAATATCCTTATAGCTGGCTTCGTCTGCAGGAACCATAGGGAAGTCCTCACCATTTCTAACACGGATACTTTTATTTACAAATTTCCCATTTTTCACAGGCTCAGTAGCTTGTGCGATATAAGCACGCATTTCCTCATCAGGAGATAAAAACTCCACATCATCAGAGAATGTGTACTTACCAGTCTTATCATGCTTAATTTTCTGATATGGTGACTCAATAAATCCTAAACTATTCACAACAGCATGAGTTGCCAGAGAGTTAATTAAACCAATATTTGGACCTTCCGGCGTTTCAATGGGACATAACCGCCCATAGTGAGTATAGTGCACATCACGCACCTCAAACCCTGCACGCTCTCTGGAAAGACCACCAGGCCCTAAAGAAGAAATTCTTCTCTTGTGAGTGATTTCTGCCAAAGGATTGGTCTGATCCATAAACTGAGAAAGCTGGCTGGTACCGAAGAAGGTATTCAACACGGTGGTTACAATTCGTGAATTCACCAGGTCCTGAGGCGTAAGACTTTCCGCCTCTCTCTGGTTCATTTTTTCTCTGATGTTACGCTGCATACGACTCAATGCGATATTAAACTGATTCGCAAGCTGCTCGCCTACTGTCCTTACACGGCGATTACCCAAATGATCAATATCATCCGGACCATGCTCACCTTTTCTCATCAAAATCAAGTATTGAAAAACCTGAATAAAATCATCTCTGGTCAGAATAGGCTCTTCAACAGGAGCATCCAAATCAAATTTCTTATTGATTCTATAGCGTCCTACTGCACCAAGATCATATTTCTTAGTGGAGAAAAACATTTTTTCAATGAATTTACTGGCAATATCCAGAGATGGCGCTTCACCGGTACGAAGATGTTGATAAAGCAGCCTGAGAGCTTCATCTGAAGAAGCAGTTGGGTCTTTTTCCATGGTGTTACGCAGCATCTGTGCTTCCAGAGATTCTTCATTGACAGCTGCAGGAATTTTAGTAACACCTGCTTTTTTCCAGTCTTCTAATAACTTCTCCGTGATATTTGTACCAACCTCCGCAATTAATTCACCTGTGTCTGTATTAGCGAGGTCATCTAAAAGATGTTTTTTAACCAGATTCTTCTTATCACTTATTTTATAGACTTTAGATAATCCAAAGGCATCAAAAATGTCTTTATTGGTGGAAAAGCCTATAGCTCTCAACAGCAAAGTGGCAGGGAATTTCCTCCGCCTGTCAATGATTGCATAAATGCAGTCATATATATCTGTGGTAAAATCAACCCAAGATCCGCGGAAAGGAATGATTCTTGCCTGATACAGTTTAGTGCCATTGGGGTGAAAATTCTGATCGAAGAAAACGCCTGGACTACGCTGCAGTTGACTAACAATTACACGCTCTGCACCATTAATAATAAAGGTACCGCTATCCGTCATGTAGGGGATATTCCCAAAAAACACATCCTGTTCAATACTTTGTACATATTTACTACGATCATTTTCGTCGGTAATATTTAAAACAAAGCGTACTTTTAACGGTACTGACAGAGTGATTCTACGTTCAAGACACTCTTTCTCGGTGTATTTGGGAAGCCCTAAATAGTAATTTTTATATTCTAAAACATAGTCGTTCCGAGTATCCTCCACAGGGAACATGTTTTTAAAAACAGCTTCCAGTCCTTTACTTTCCCTTTTTACGGAAAGCACATCTTCCTGGAGAAAACTTTCCCAGGATTCTAATTGAATTGCAAGTAAATCCGGTACCGGAATTTTTGACTGAAATTTAGAAAAATCATGGCGTGCGCCATTTTTCATTGCAGTGTTAACACTCAATGTAATTTACCTCCGAAATAGAATATAATAAATTGTTGAAGTGGTACAATTAAAGAGCCTGCTCTGGTTACTTTAAGGTAACGGTAGCGCCTGCTTCTTCTAACTGCTTTTTAATTTCTTCAGCTTCTTCTTTTGGTACAGTTTCTTTAACCATTGACGGAGCATTATCTGCTAAGTCCTTAGCTTCTTTTAAGCCAAGCGAAGTGATGGTACGAATAACTTTGATCACATTGATCTTTTTATCGCCAACACCGGTCAATTCCACATCGAATTCAGATTTTTCTTCTGCTGCACCGGCTGCATCTCCGGCAGCAGGAGCTGCACCTCCGGCAATTGCAACAGGGGCTGCTGCAGTTACGCCAAACTTATCTTCGATTTCCTTTATGAGTTCAGATATTTCCAGCATATTGGCATTTTCCAAATATGCTAATACATCTTCTCTTTTTACTTCTGCCATTTTCTATGATCTCCTGATTACGATATTAAGATTTTGTTTCTTTAAGACTGGAAAGCACTCCATGCAATTTGGACATGGCACCATTTAATGTACCCACCAGCTTGCTCATAGGCTGATTCAGACCGCCTACCAGCTTTGCCAATAACACTTCCCTGGAAGGAAGATTAGCAAGTTCTTTGTATTTATCAGCATCGAAGACTTCCCCTTCGAAAACCAACCCAACTACTTCAAGAACATCTTTATTTTCTTTTTTGAAATCTTTGATTACTCTTGCAGGGGCTGTAGGATCGTCGCCGGCGTATGCAATACCAATCTGACCAACCAATACTTCATCCAATTTATTTTCAAATCCTGCATTTTTTGCAGCTATTTTAGCCAGAGTGTTCTTCGAAACATTGTAGGATACTGCATTATCTCTGAACTGTTTACGAAGGCTGGTAGCCTGTGCAACATCCATTCCTGTGTATTGTGTAAAATAGATACCACTGGAATTTTGAAATTTTTCTGTTAAATCACTTACGATATCTATTTTCTGCTGATTTGCCATTTTTAAATCCTATCCTGTAATACTGGCTTTATCTAATTTTATTCCCGGCCCCATAGTTGAAGTCAAGGTGACCTTTTTCATATAAGTACCTTTAGCGGCCTGCGGCTTTGCTTTTAAAATTGCATCCACAAATACCTTGGCATTTTCAACTATTTTCTCTTTGGAAAAAGAGACTTTTCCAATAATGTTATGAATAATACCGGTCTTATCAACTCTAAACTCAATCTTACCAGCTTTAACTTCAGAAACAGCTTTAGAAATGTCTGTAGTCACCGTACCGGTTTTGGGATTCGGCATTAGACCACGAGGCCCCAATATGCGCCCCAATTTACCGACTTCACCCATCATGTCAGGTGCTGCTACAACTACATCAAAATCTGTCCAGCCACCTTTAACTTTTTCAACCATGTCATCAGACCCTGAAAAATCCGCCCCGGCTTCTTCAGCCTGCTTTAACATATCACCTTTAGCAAAAACGAGGACTTTGACATCTTTTCCGGTACCGTTAGGGAGAGCAACCGTGCCTCTCACTATCTGATCTGCGTGCTTTGGATCAACTCCCAGGTTTATTGCAACCTCCACAGACTCATCAAATTTTGTTTTACTTAAACCGGCAAGAATCTCAGCTGCCTCATCCAGACTGTATTCTTTTTCCCGGATTACTTTTTCTAAATTTTCATTAAATCTTTTTGAATGTTTCATACTATCCCTCTACAACGACGCCCATACTTCTGGCAGTCCCGGCTATCATTCTCATTGCGGATTCAACATCAGAAGCATTTAAATCAGGCATTTTCAATTCTGCAATTTCTTTAATCTGAGCAGAAGTAATGGTACCAACCTTTTCTCTGTTTGGCTCTCCAGACCCTTTTGGGATTCCTGCAGCCTCTAAAATTAAAGAGGGCGCAGGAGGCGTTTTGGTAATAAAGGTAAAGGATCTATCGGCATAGACCGTAATTTCAACAGGGATGATTTTCCCCATCTGCTCCTGTGTCTTGGCATTAAAGGCTTTACAGAACTCCATTATATTCACACCGTGCTGACCCAATGCAGGACCTACAGGCGGAGCTGGATTTGCCTTACCGGCAGGAATTTGTAATTTTATAAATCCGATAACTTTTTTTGCCATAATGTTCTACTTTTCTAATTCTACCTGAAAATAATCTAATTCAATTGGTGTTGGTCTGCCAAAAATGGATACTGTCACTTTTACCTTTTGCTTGTCCTCATTAACAGATTCTACAAATCCGGTAAAATCAATAAACGGACCAGCAATGACCTTAATTGCATCTCCAACTTTAAAGGGAGTATCCATAATTTCAACACCCTCTTTCCGCTCAACTTCTCCGAAAATTCTTTTAATTTCATCTTCTCTAAGCGGTACCGGTTTTTTCCCTTTTGGCCCTACAAAACTAAGCACACCGGGAGCATTCTCAACCACATGCTTTGTGGAAGCATTCAAATTCATTTTAATCAGCACATACCCTGGAAAAAACATTTTTTCGCGCACCCTCTTTTTGTTATTGCGCATTTCAACCACTTTTTCAAAGGGCACGAAAACCTCTTCTATTTCGGCAGTTATTTCATTATCACTTGCCTCACGAAGGATGTTTTCTTCCGTGCTTTTTTCCTTCCCGGAAATAACCCTGAGTGAATACCATTCCATAGAATTGATCACTTTCCGCCTATTATTCGGGAAACAAATTCTGACAATCCAAAATCAATCACGAACAGAAAGAGAGCAATCAAAACGGAAAACACACCCACAATTACCGTTGAACCAAACATTTCCTGCTTAGAAAGCCAGGTGACTTTTTTGATTTCCAATTGGACACCATTAAAATATTGCGAGATTTTTTGAATCATCTATAAAACCTAAAATATTTTTATTATTATTTCTGCTTCTCCGGGGATCGCAGGTGAGGAAGGACTCGAACCCTCAACTCCCGGCTTTGGAGGCCGGTGCTCTACCAATTGAACTACTCACCTAAACCTACTAATAACCTGTACTTTTTATTCGTTATTTCGTTTCTTTAAAAATGACATGCTTCTTAGCGACAGGATCATATTTTTTATATTCAATCCTATCGGGATGAAGCCGTTTATTTTTCGTCACGGAATAACGATATCCCGTACCGGCAGTACTCTCAATTTGAATAATATCTCTTTTACTGTTTCCTGCCATGATTGCTACCTACTGAATAATTTCTGTTACTACACCGGCACCAACCGTATGCCCGCCTTCACGAATGGCAAAACGAAGCTCTTTCTCCATGGCTATGGGGGTAATAAGCTCAACATCTAGATTCACATTATCACCAGGCATCACCATCTCAGATCCCTCAGGCAAAATAATAGAACC
>JASLLI010000068.1 GCA_030747125.1 Fidelibacterota bacterium
CTGAAACAGCAACAAAAGTTAAAGACTATCCCTAATAATAAGAAGGTATATGATAGTTCCTCTAAAAAAACATCCCCACCAAAACCAAATATATTCGACAAAGTCTGGAATACCATTTCAGATTTTATTGATTCCATCTTAAACTTGTTTTAATCTGAATTTCTAAATTAGGGAATACATGTTAGAAAAAATTGATGCATTAACTGCATCCTTTGCTGAATTTATGTGGGGAACTCCTTTGTTGGTACTACTTCTGGGAGGTGGATTGTTTTTCACTCTGTATTGCCGGTTTATTCCTTTCCGATTTATTCGTCACGGATTCAACATATTAATGGGTAAGTATGATAACCCCAATGATCCGGGGCAGGTGAGTCATTTTCAGGCATTATCCAGCGCTTTGGCAAGTACCGTGGGAATGGGAAATATCAGCGGTGTGGCAGTGGCAATTCATACAGGAGGTCCCGGTGCACTTTTCTGGATGTGGGTCAGTGCCATTGTAGGAATGGCAACCAAATTCTTCACCTGCACATTAGCAATCATGTACCGTGGTACAGATGAAAACGGTGAAGTACAGGGTGGTCCCATGTATGTCATCACCGAAGGAATGCCCCGCCAATTTCACTTTCTTGCTTATGTTTTTGGCATTGCTGGATTATTCGGCTGCTTTTCTCTTTTTCAGGCGAATCAACTCACACAGATTATCCAGGATCAGATTTATGAACCTTATGGCTTATTTGCAGATAACCCCTTTTTAGGTAAACTCATAATGGGAATGCTAATGGCTTTCGTTATATCCGCAGTAATATTTGGTGGAATTAGACGAATAGGGCAGGTGGCTTCAAAATTAGTCCCTGCTATGGTAGTATTGTACTTACTTTGTGGCATCACCATCCTGTTTGGGAATTTTTCTCAAATGGATGAAATCTTCTTTCTAATTGTGAGGGATGCTTTCACCGGTGAAGCGGTGTTAGGCGGCTCTATTGGGGTGGTTATAATAACAGGAATTCGAAGGGCTGCCTTCTCTAACGAAGCAGGGATTGGAACAGAAGCCATGGCACATGGCGCTGCCATTACCAAAGAACCAGTTCGTGAAGGATTGGTAGCCATGATTGGTCCCCTCATTGATACCATTATCGTGTGTTCCATAACCGGTTTTGCCATTTTATCAACAGGGGTATGGACTGATCCGGAGTTGAACGGGATATCTATGACTTCTGCAGCCTTTGGGTCAGGATTGCCTGTTTTTGGCCAGCCCTTATTATTGGTTATTGTCACTATATTCAGTTTGACTACTATTATTGGTTATTCTTATTATGGCTCAAAGTGCACTGCCTTTCTTTTCGGAAACAGGTGGAAGCAGCCTTATAGATTCGTGTACACCTTCAGTTTAATTCCTGCGGCGGTGATTTCCATTGATATTGTGGTGAATTATGTAGATGGGATGTTTGCCATGATGGCGATACCCACCATGATATCAACTCTCATTTTAGCTCCAAGGGTTATGGAGGCTGCTAAGGACTATTTTTCCCGGTTGGAAGGGTAAAGCCAAACTGTTCTTTCACAATCTGGGAATCGAGATGCTTTGGCATGACAGAAAAATTATGAAACGAAAACCCAACTCTAATTTCCTAATATCACATTCACCAACTGAACTATATCCAATACATTGAGGACACCATCTTCATTTATATCTCCGGCATAAAACTCACATTCATCAGCTATTGTTGTACCCAAAATAAAATTCACCAGAGTGACAATATCTAATATATTTGCCACTGAATCATTATTAACATCTCCTAAACTCCAGTAACTGCAATTCCCGCCAGTGAGTTCTTCCAGAACGAATAGCATCCATTCTGTGTCAATCTCATTATTGGCATACTGGAGAATGCCATTCTGATCTACAATAAAATCTCTAGGGTAGGGAGAGCCGTCATTAGGCATATAATAATCATCGTAAGTATCCCCTCCCTGAACTCCTCCACTGCTGCCGGGATCAAAAAGAATGGGGAAGGTGAGGGAATTTTCTTCTACAAAGTTGTCAATCTGTGATTGATTTGAGGTATTGATGATTCCAACCATAATGACTCCCTCATCCTGATAGGTCTGCCAGATAGTCGTTTCCATGTCCGATAACTCCGGACTGCATACGGGTCACATAGGGGAGAAAAAAGCTATTACCACCACAGAACCTAATTGTTGAGAGAGCTGAAAATTTCCACTGCCATTGGCAACAATCTCTAAATTGAAATCTGGTGCAGCTTCCCCAATATTGGCTCCGTCAATATTTCCGTTAGTCTCACATAAAATGAGAGGTTCATCAGGATCGTTTGAGTAGATACGGTACACCCCTGCAGCATTTCCATTGGTGGCATTGTATGCTATTTCAACCAATTGGGATTCTCCAGGATTCAACTCTGTAAGTGGATTTACAATTTCAAATTCTGAATGGGTGGTATAATTATCGCTGATAGTTAACATTTCACTACCATTATTTTTTACCTCTACAGTCATACTAAAAGAGTCTCCGGGACCCACGAAAGGGTAGTTCAATTCCCAGGTATTTAAATCCATATCTGCTCCCTCAATGCTTCCAAACCGGAATACATGGACTGATTTCCATTCCGCTGAATAAAGGTAATCACCGCTGGCTGCAATGGCCATGGTACGGTTGCCTGTGTTTTTGTAACCCACATGTACCAGATTACTGCCATTATATTCCACCACATCCACATCATCCCAGTCTGCTACGGCAATTTTCCCATCAAAGGCTGCAATACGGTTTGCCATGGTATTGGTGTTAAAAGTGTCCAGTAAAATTGGATTTGCAGCATCTGAAATATCGTATAAAGAAACGCCGTCGGAACCGGTTGCTGCATAGAGATGGTTTTCTAATAACGCCAAATCTTTCACTGCATTTGTTGATTGAATGGTACTAATGTAAGCAGGGTTAGATGGATCAGTTACATCATAGATGGAAATGATGTCATCATCGGCAATATACACATGGCTACTCCCTACAGCCACAGCCCAGGCATTGCCGGCAGAAATGGCAGAAGAAAGTGTGGGATTAGAGGGATTGGAAATATCATAAAGTCTGACACCATTTTCATGGGCACAGACAGCCAGGATATTCCCGTTTAAGTCAAGATTTTCAAGATTCAAATTATCTGTTCCGGATACTACTCCGAGATTCTGTGGATTAGAAGGATTGGAAAAATTCACTACATAGAGACCATCACCGGAATAAGTGGTAAAATAGGCATAGTTACCGGATGCTCTCACACAGTTAGCTTTTACACCGCCTCCCCAACCGCCACCGCCAAGATTGAAATTAGTTAAATGATTCAACTGAGCAGGATTGGAAATATCATAGAATTCTATCCCCTGTACCATTGCTGAAATAATGAGGATATCCCCGGCAACTTCCGCATCCAAAATGTGGTTTGCCACAGGGTCATGGTAATCTGTTATAGTGAGGTTAAGAGAATATCCCCAAATGGGGAATGAGCAAATGAGAAGTAATACCTTCAAGGTTACGAACTAAGTATGAGGTTTGCCAGAATGACAATATCCAACACATTCAAAGTGTCATCATCATTCAAATCGCCAAGGGAATCAAATTCTGCAGCTAATACCAAATTGACCAGATTTACAATATCCAGAATATTGAGAATTCCATCACCGTTCAGATCACCGGCAAGTTCGTTTGAGCTATTATCAAAATGATCTGGGGCATATTTTTGTGCCCGGGCAATGGTGGCATTGGATTCACTCTCCGTATGTTCCCAGACAACTTCTCCATCGGTAGAAACTTCAAAAATATAGCCGCTGTCACAGTCAGTGATGAAGGTATTCCCATTGGGAAGTCTGAAAGAACCACCTTGCATGGCAGTAAAAAAATCATCCTCAAATTCCCATAAATAGACTTGAGGTCCATAGGGTTCGCCATCTTCAATATAATAGTTCCCATTCTCATCTACAGGAAGTTCCAATTCTAAAACTGCAGATTCCCCCCAGGGACCAGACCCGCTGTGATAATTGTTAAACAGAATAAAATTATTTTCACCAGGGTAAGTATAGGGGATCCAATTTATGCTGTGCTGGTCGCTGATCATCTGGTCAGCAGAAGTACCTCTGTTATAATTTTGGGGATTTCCCCAGCGATAGAGAAAGTCACCGCCCTTACCATAATTCCCTCCCGTGTGCCCTGCCGCTTCTTCGGTTGTAGTACTATGATCTATAACATAAATCTCACTCATATAGCGGGATGATAATGCAATTTGATCCCATTCTTCATGGTAGTCAATTGCATTTAGGTGTATCCAATCAGCATTTGCCATTGCAGGACCAGAAGCGGCACCTGCATCCCCCTTATTAATATCGAATAGTTCAGGATGATCTGCTACCACACCAAAACCGAGGCAGTCAGGGCAATAGTCCTGAATAAGGTGATCCCAGAGATGCCATTCCCAAACCACTTCAGCACCACCATTTCCATCAGGTTGAATTTCAAAAATAGCAGAAGACCAAATTTGATTTAAGGGGTTATCAATTTCTTCCCTTCCCATGGCATATGCCTCGCTTGCAGTCCTTTTTTCCCAGGCAATAAGAAGAATATTTCCATTGGGGAGAGGCTCTACGTCATGATGATGCTGGTAGTCTTCGTTAGCAAGGATGTATTCCCAAACTAATTCACCGTCCCAAGTAAGGCAGTGAATACCGCCTCCTACACCACCTGATTCCATGGTGGGGTAATCCACTCTAAAGGGATAGATGAGGAAGGTGTTCTCTAAACCGGGTTCCTCTCCCGGGATGAGATATGCCATACTTGCAGGGCCGTTTTCATGCTGCCAGGATTGAATGATATTTTTATCATTATCCATCAAATAGGTGACAGAACCTGCCATTAAGCCAATTTGGGGTGTGAAAAGGGTATAACCATCAAAAGCCTGAGAAAAGCCAATAGTTATTACCCCTGAAAGAAGTAATATTTTCCTGAAATATTTACACATAGTTGTAAAAATTAGGGATATTTACATTATAAAAATGTGAACTAGGTTAAATCAGGAAACTTCCAGAATCAGGTTCACTAAAGAGACAATATCTAAAATATTCAGGGTATTATCTCCGTTTAGGTCTCCCATAGAGTCATATTCTGTTGCCAAAACCAAGTTCACTAAAGAGACAATATCAAGTATGTTCAGAACGCCATCCTGATTCAGGTCGCCTGCCAAAGTATCATCAATGGTATCAAAATGATCAGTAGCATATTTTTCAGCACGGGCAATATTGGCATTGTTTCCCGGGTGGCTATAACTCCATACGGTGGAACCGGCGGAAGTGACTTCTTCAATATCACCACTATCACAATCTGTAAGGAGTGTGTTGCCATTGGGCAGCCGGAACGCACCTCCCTGCATGGGGGTATTTACATAGGGAGAGTCCCAAATATAAGTGTCGGGACCAAAAGGCTGACCATTTTCAATGGAATAAAATCCATCCTCATCTACAGGAGGGACAAATTCCAGAGCTTCATTTGAGCCGTTATTGAAGAGTATAAAGTTGCCACCTCCGGGGTAGTCTTTTGGAATCCAATTTATACTGTGTTGGTCTCCCAATATATGGTCATCGTTATTTCCCCTGTCATAATTTTGGGGGTTTCCCCAGCGGTAGAGAAAATCACCACCTCTGCCATAATTCCCTCCGGTGTGGCCTGCTGCTTCTTCTGTGGTGGTGCTGTGATCAATAACATAAATTTCATCCATGAATCGTGACGAAAAGGCTATTTGATCAAAATGAGGATTATAGTCAATGGCATTTACATGAATCCAGTCCCCATTAGGACCGCCAGGACCGCCACTGGAACCTGCTGTACCCTTATTAATATCAAAAAGTTCAGGATGATCAGCAACCACACCATAGTTGTCATCACCAGGGTCAGCATCCTGAATGAGGTGATCCCAGAGGTGCCATTCCCAAACTACCTCGCCACCACTTCCATTGGGTTGTATTTCAAAAATAGCCGTTGACCATATTTGGTTTAAGGGATTATCAATAGAAGTTCTCCCTGCTGCATAGGCTTCAGTTGAAGTCTTTTTCTCCCATGCAATCATGAGTACATTTCCATTTGGGAGAGGCTCCACATCATGGTGATGCTGATAGGTGGAGTTTGAAAGAGTGTAGCTCCAGACCAGGTCACCTTCCCAGGTAAGGCATTCAAAAGCTCCGCCCACACCACCACTTTCCATGGTAGGGTTATCAACACGATAGGGATAAATCAAAAGAGTATTTTCCCATCCCGGTTCATTCCCAGGTATGAGGTAAGGCATACTGGCAGGACCATTACTATGACTCCAGGTTTGGACACTGTTAAAATCATTGTCCATGAGATATGTTGTAGCACCTCCCCAACCACCACCACCACCAGGGGTGAACAAGGTGTAGCCTTCAAAAACATCCTGAGAAGACAAAAGTCCCGCAAACAGGATAAAAGTAACTATTAAATTTCCATTCTTTCTATGCACGCATTCCTTCCTTCCAAATCAATTTGGTAATTATTACGATTCGTAACAAATTATATTTATAAATCAAACCTAAATTTAAATGGTTGTAATGCAACAGAATTGTAACGATTCGCAACAAATAATTACCTCTGAGATTCTTAGAATTTCCAAAAGTTAACTTTTATAAATTTCAATAATCAGAATGTATCTTTATGAAAATCTCAATATTCAAGAGACTGAGTAAAACTTATACCACCTTAGGAAGCACCTTCGGTAACTGGATTGCTCCTCTAACTACCGGAATACTAATTGGCATTCTCAGGCTCATTGTAGGCTGTGCCAGAGTTCTGGACAAAATTTTTTTTCCACAGGCATTTTCATCAAAGTTGAAAAATCCTGTCATGATTGTAGGCAATCCCCGATCAGGAACCACTTTTCTCCATCGTTATCTGGTACATAATGGTATTGGTTCCGGAAGCCAGCTTTGGCAAATGCTGTATCCTTCTATTTTACTGCAGAAAATGCTTAAGCCTGTATTACCCTTTTTAGAAAAAGTAAGTCCAACTAAGCACCATTCCACTGCAGCACATAAAACCAGTTTACAATCGGTTGAGACTGATGATGCTGCTATTCTCTTTCGCTATTTAGATGGATTTTTTCTCTATGGATTCATTTTGTCATGGTCGAATGAAGATCTTTTTCATTGGGTGGATCCTGATAAGAGAGATATGACTAGCAGGGATTATAACTTTTTAGAGTCAATCTGGCTCAGAAATCAATATATGGCCGGAACGAACCGAACTGTGGGAAAGCTCTTTTCCATCTCGGCTAATGTACCGCGTTTTCAGAATAGGTTTCCAGATGGTAAAATTCTGTATCTTGTGCGTGATCCTTTGTCTGTCATACCATCCGGGCTTAGCCTGGTGACCGGAGTGCTGGATAAAAAATTTGGGTTTTGGAGTCTGCCTGAAGAAAAACGGCAGCATTTTATCCATAATCTCTATGGAGCATTGGTACAACTCTTACTCCGCTTCCATGCTGACTGGGAAGCAAACAATTTCGATAAATCAAAAGTCTTCATCGTACCTTTTCAACGGATGATGGAAGATTTTGATACTCTGATGACAGAAATCATGGATTTTATTCAACATGAACCCACAGAAGCTCTGCTTGCAGATATCAAAGAAACAGCAGAAAAACAACGCAGCTTTGAAAGTAAGCATACATATGATTTGGAAAAATTTGGTCTCACGGAAGAACAAATCAGAAAAGATTGTGCAGATATCTATAATACCTTTCTTTCCTAATCATATGAAGATTTTTTTTACTTTCTTGTTTTCATTTTCGGTTCTCATCTCAGAAGTGACTATTCCTTCACCAAACCTGAACTCATGGCAGCCCCTTAATGAGGGGAGAATTTCTGTATCCTGGAAAGAAATTGACGGAGTTCAATGGTGCCGGTCAAAGGCTGTCATTCATGCACCTATTGCCAATGTTGAAGAGATTATTGAAGATAAGAAAAACTATCCTGGTGTATTTAAGCGGGTGGATTTTGCAACTATCATTACAGAGGATATTGTGCACCTTGCGCTGGATATGCCCTTCCCCTTTTCAGGAAGAGATTATGTGGTGCGATATATACAATCTTCAGAGGGGAAAGACAGAATATATCGGTTCACTGCTGTAAGTGAGCCGGAAGTTGCTATCCGCGGTGATTATGTTCGCCTCATCAATGCGGCAGGAGAATGGCGTCTAACCCCTCTGGACAGTAACCGAACAAAAGTCACCTATCTATGGAATGGAGAGCTGTTGGGTGACTTCCCCGATTGGGCACTGCCTCGTGCCTGGGAAACGCAGGGTTTAGAAGTCCTCACCTGGCTGGAAGAAGCGCTGGAGAAATGAAATTCAGGTTTTTGAAATTAGCAATTTCAATATTGGGATGTATCACCTTTATATCTGCAGCAGAATTGGGATACTCACACAGTGGTATTCTAAATTTATCCACT
>JASLLI010000069.1 GCA_030747125.1 Fidelibacterota bacterium
GCCTTTTTGGGTGCTGCTTTTTTGGCTGTAGTTTTTTTAGGAGCTGCCTTTTTGGGTGCTGCTTTTTTGACAGCTGATTTCTTAGGAGCTGCTTTCTTCACCGTTTCCTTTGGGGCATCCACTTTCTCAACTGCCTTCTTTTTAGGCTTCGCTTTTAATTGAGATGCCTGCAATAGAGCTTTCATCCGCTCTTTGTTTTTCCGGTGTTTTATTCTGGTAATTTTTTTCTTTTTATTCATTCAAAATCCTATGCTTACTGCGAATAATTTTTATAGTCACATTTTCAGGGTGGGAAAATTACCATAACAATCAATTGAGTGAAAAGGCTTTTCCTATGGTATTAGAAACAATTCTGTCTTACAACCCCTTCTTATATCTGTAAATTTATCGATTAGGAAAATTCCACATCAGCTATAAACACTTGATTAAAATTAATTTTATAATTCCCTTCCTTATGGGAATTACTCATGCTGCCCTTTTGCGGGATATACCTGTAATGCTTGATCAGCCCGATGGCAGCCAATTACATTGCTTTACTTCCGGGGATGAGTATCATGCCTGGCTCCACGATAGTGAAGGATTACCCATTATTCAAAGCCATCAAGACGGCTATTATTATTATGGCATCCGCCAAGGGGATATTCTGGTTCCATCCCCATACAGGGCAGGACATTCATTGCAGCGAAACACAGAGGTGATTCCCTGGTCCGGTATCACCCCTACTGCGTATCGAAATAAACGGGCAGCCTATTGGGAAGGTGTTGAACTTTTTGATGCACCTTCTGTGGGTACCATCAATAATATTAATATCTTCATCCGCTTTGCCGGCGAGGGGGAATTCCGAAATAATTGTACAGATTTTACAGAACCTTTCAACAAAGAAGATGGCCCCTCCATGAAACATTATTATGAAGAAGTCTCCTATGGCTTGTTGGAAGTCATTACCCATCATTATCCTGCTTGCGGAAGCGGTTCATTATCCTATCAGGATGGGCATACTCGAGCCTACTATCAACCCTATAATGCTGCCACCAATGACAGCGGCTATGTGGATTGCTGGCCCGGTCACGAAGACCCGGAGGGGGTAAATTGTGAAGATTTTCCTGAATCACAATATGGTCATATCAGAGAACATACTCTACTTAAAAATGCCATTGAATCCATCCGTAACCAAATCCCCTCAGATTTGGATGTAGACAGTGATGATGACGGTAAGGTGGACAATGTAACTTTTCTAGTAAGTGGGTCACCAACTGGCTGGAGTGATCTGCTCTGGCCCCATCGCTGGTCACTCACCTCTTTTGAGGTACCCATTAATGGTGCCATTGTTGATGCGTACAATTTGAATCTGGCATCAGGAAATCCCACCTATTTTACGGTAGGTGTACTTTGCCACGAATTTGCTCACAGTTTAGGGTTGCCCGATTTATATCACTATGTTGACAGCCCTGCTCCTACCCCCGTAGGTGGTTGGGATGTGATGGAACAAACTTCAGATCCGCCTCAATATATGAGCGCATGGATGAAACACCGCTATACAGAATGGCTGGACTGTGATACCTTAGCTTCAAGAGGCACTTATCAATTGAATCCATTGCAGCAACAGGAGGGGAGCTGTTTCCTGATTGAGTCACCATATTCTGATACCCAGCTCTTTTCTCTGGAATATCGGAAGCAGGAAGGAATGTACGATGCAAATCTCCCCGGCAGTCAGGACGGGCTTCTCATTTATCGTATAAATTTGGATATTAATGCCAATGGGGAAAATGATATTACTGAAGTGGATGAGTCCTGGAATGGAACCATCGGCGGGAATGCGGATGGTCCCCCTGATGAAGTCTATGTGTATCGTCCCGGTGGCACATCTACCTTTAATGGAAATTTGTTAGATGCTCTATTCAGCGCCGAAAGAGGGCAGGCGCAATTTAATGATGGTACAGATCCCTCCAGCTTTTTGGTAGAGACTTACACGGATGAAAATGAAAATGGAGAATATGATGAAGGTGAACCCTTTAAAGATGGCAATGGTGATAATCTTTATGGTGACCGACCCGGCGGGGTGCATATTCTCAATGTAGGTATGCCTGAAGAAACCATTAGCTTTGATTTTGAGACTTATTATTTATTTTCCAATATTCAAGGGATAGAAAATGATAATGACAATGATGGTGTATTAAATCCCGGAGAGACTGCATCGGTTCAGTTTACCACAGATATTTTTGGAAATATTGCGCAACTGTCAAATGTGGAGATTGAAATTTCCGGAATGGATGACTTTATTTCATTCAATCCTTCTCTCATTCAATTTGAAAACTCAGAGTTATTAAATCTGCCCCTTCATTTTCAATCGGAGATTATTCTGACTGACAACTATCATATTCAGCCTGCTGATATTCAACTGAAAATCTCCGCACACATTGCGGATGGGGGAGTGATCCATAATTATGTTGATACCCAATCGTTTACTATGGATATTTCTCTAAATCAGAAAGGGTTTCCTTTTGATTCAGGAGAAATCCGGGCAAATCCTCTCATTCTTGATGGGGTGTCTGAGGGAGATGCAGCCATCGTCTTTGGAAATTTCAACGGAGAAATTCAGACAGTGAGTCCGTATGGTAATGATTTGGGAAACCAATACCTGAATTATAATTCATCCATGATTATATGGGGTTCTCCGGCAAGAGGGGATATGACTGGTGATGGTAATCCCGAAGTTGTGTTTACGGCGTATAGTAATGATCCTGTCTGTACTCAATGCGGTGCTGTATTCATTGTAAATTCGGAGAATGAATTAGTGAGTTTCCATTCGGATTTAAAATTTGTAGGAACTCCCTCATTGGGGAATCTGGATGATGACCCCCAATTGGAAATGGTCTTCAGCAGCTATTCAAAACAAAATAATCAACTTTTTGCCCTGAACTATGATTTGAGTCCAGTGAATGGGTTCCCTGTGTTATTAGATGAGCGGTCTAAACCAGGTTCAGCCTTGGCAGATTTTAATCAAAACGGTAAGGATGATATTGTCATTGGCAGCGATGATGGGAATTTGTATGTATATGATGATTCCGGTGAATTAGCTTCGGGTTTCCCATTTACAGCAGAGGGCAAATTTCATTTGTCCCCCTCCATTATTGAATTTGAAAATGAAAAATATATACTGGCCCCTTGTGATGATAAAAATCTCTATATAGTAAAAGGAAATGGTGAATTATTTAAAAAAATTCCATTAGGAAGCAAACCAATAATCCCCGTGTCCTTTACAGAGAAAAATGGCACGGCTTATGCGTTTTTAGCGACAAGGGATAATTATCTCCATGCATTTGATTTATACGGGAGTTCACTTCCCGGTTGGCCCGTAGAAACTGAGGATGAAGTACAAGGAGGAGTCGTCTTTGCTGATTTGGACAATAACAGTGAACCTGAAATCATCACTACTCTGGAAAAAGGGGAATGGATGGTATATAATTGGGATGGCTCAACATTTCCCTATTTCCCCATTTCTATTGGATTCCCCTTTAGCAGTCCACCCACAGTAGCGGATATAAATGGAGATGGCGATTTGGAATTGCTGGCTGGCTCCGGTGGAACCCTGGAAGTATTGGATATAAAAAGTACGGGAACTGTAGAAAATTACTGGAATATGTATCGGGGTAACCCTCAGCGGACCGGCCATTTTAAGACAGATTCCATTTTGGATATTTCCATTCCGGAGTTCCCCGGAAAATTTATTTTATATCCTGCCTATCCAAATCCCTTTAACCCTGTAGTTCATTTTCAGGTGGATATTCCATTCCGGGAACCCCTCCAAATGGATGTGGTAGATATTCAGGGCAGAGTGGTTGCCTCTCTGTATAAGGGAATCCTCCATCCCGGTAAACATTTCTTTTCCTGGAATGGTGGTAATTTTGGATCAGGGATTTATTTTATAAGGGCAGAAACAGGTAATTCTTCCCAATCAAAAAAAGGGATGATTTATACTGAAAAAATTGTTCTGATAAAATAGATTCATTTAATTTTATAAGGATAGAAAAATTTGTCCTTTGTAACTTATCCCAATGCAGGAACCGCAAAGTAAACTGAATTGAACCTACTCCTATGACATCTCTCCAAAAGAAAATGCTCTTCATGCTGATTGGCCTGATGAGCCCCTTATTTGCTCAGGAAAGCAGCAAAATTGAACCGTGGAAAGAAGATATTCAAATTCTGTTAAATCTCCCTGATGAAGACATAGATGGAATAATGGGAAGGAATACTTTTAACGCCCTTAAAAAATTTGCAGAAAAACATGATCTAACAGATGTGGTGCTTCGAGGTGATTTTGAGGATATAGGCAGTACAGGGTTCAGGCAATATATGATGAAATATCACCAATATTGGATGCGTGAATTAAAGAATCATCAAATCATTGATGATGCATTGAATAAGGAGTATCTAAGGCAGGCTGAGGAAACTTTATATTCTTTTGAAATTGCCATTCAAAATGCTCAGTTAGAGGTGGATCGGCTTACCAGAGCAAAATCCAGAGCAAAACGGAAAGCCAGAGAGAACAATGAACTGGATGTATGGGACGAAGAAAAAAAAGAAGCTGACCGACTCATAACAGCCTTATCAAAAGCGGTTCATAGTGCAGAAGAAGAAGCTGAAAAATGGATGATTGAAAGGCTTCGTGCAAAAAGGCTTGCAGAAGAGGAAGAGCAATTAGCAAGACTTGATGAAAGAAAAGTAGAAGCTGCCGTGTTAACGCAGGAACTGGAAGATGTGATCACCCTTGCAAAAAGAGAAGTGGACCGATTAGTAGAAGAAAACAGAAAGCTTGAAGAAAAAATTACCACCCACCAGGATACTGAATCCATAGCCCGCCAACTCAGGGAAGAGTTAGCTATCACCCGTAGTCAATTAGACTCGCTGGGAGTTCAGAGAGATAGTCTTGCACAGCGGTTGGCTGCAATTGAATCCGGAGCAGCTAAGCTGGAGCCGAAGAAAAAAAAGAAGTGGTATAAAAGGATTTTATTTTTCTGGAAATAGGACTACCCCAGTATTTGAGCAATAAGTAATATAATCAGTGCCCAAAATCCTGCTGAATAGGATATAAGAGCAAAAAAAATCATTTCTCTCTTAAACAATTCTGATTTTATATTCATAGTTATGCCTCCAATAATTACGGGAATCTAGATAGTTTCCGGTGACTTCATTGTGATTGGAATCACCTCTTTTTCAATCGCTGATTATATCCCGTTTAAAGTTAATAGAAAATAAAAGGGATACATTGAAAATACCTCTGAATTAGGGATAATTGTATTGGAAGGGAAAATCAAGGCGGACTAAATTTCTATGTCGGATGTAGTTCAAAACAAGGGGGCTCACTTTTTATATATGTTAACGCAGATTTAGTGTCACTAAATGGATTTTCCAACTCCATCATTTCAGGATATAATCCAGTACAATAAGCTTATTAAAGGGCGGTTAAGAACACCTGTCAAAGCCCTTGAGAAATTGCATCGAGTATTATTGAAAGAAAATGCCCGAATAAACAAACAGATGGATCGGGAAAATAAACACATCAGGTCCCATCTTAAGAAACGCAGTCAACTGAATTTATTGCTAAAGCGGAATACTGAAAGCATTCTGAAATCATTTTACCCCGCAACAGATAAAATATCCCTCCTCTATAAAAAGCAGGGAACATCAACCTATATTAAAGCCCGCCTCTATTGGGAGGGTATTCAAAGAGAAGTCCAAATTGGCACCATCCCTCGCGTTACTGATATGATTAATACCCTCATTGAAAATAAAGTGATTACGGATTTAAAGCCCATTGAGAATACAAAATTGAATTGGAAATCTCTCAATGATAATCCACAAGTTCTTCAGGCTGTAAAAGAAGTTGCAGCATTAAAATTCCAGGAATATCTTCTTAGAAAGCTATTAACATCATCTGACCTTGATGAAAGTGAAATGATATTTGAAGCAACGGAAACTGTGGTCCCTCAAATGGATGACAAGAACAAACCAACCCCATCTCACAGAGAGCCTGAAACTGATGAGCTGCCTGAAAATGGTACTGACTGGTATATTCAATGGCGGGAGAATAATCTTTAGATGAGTATGAATCCCACCGGTTCTGGCAATCAGCCATTTAATTTCGAAACTGAAAATAAGTATCTGAAACTTACCATTTCTGCTCTGCGTGATAAAATGGAAGATTTAAAAATCAAGCAGGAAGAGGATATTCAGAAAGTCCACGCCGGCAAAGCGGATGAAATTTCGCAGTTACAGAAGACAGTTAATACACTGCGGAATGAGATGGAGAAAGTGCAGATCAATAAGGAAGAGGATATCCAGTCTGCTGTTTCTACTGCAAATGACCGCACCAAACAGTTGAAGGAAACGGTTAAGACTCTTCGGCAGGAGCTGGAAAAAGCCAATATAACCCGTGAGGAAGAAATCCAAAAAGCAGTTGCCAGCATCAATGATGAAAATTCACAACTGAAGGGTACGGTTAACACTCTGAGAGATACTTTGGAGAAAACTCAGATTGATATTGAAGATCGAATTCAAAAAGCCGTTACTGTCACCAATGATGTGAATAAACAATTAAAGGGTACAGTTAACTCCCTCCGTGATGAGCTGGAAAAAACGCAGATAGGGAAAGAGGAAGAAATTCAAAAAGCAGTATCCCGTGTGAATGACGAAAATTCACAATTAAAGGATACAGTGAATAATCTGCGGGACACCTTAGAGAAAACTCAAATTGATATTGAGGAACGCATTCAGCAGTCTGTTGCTCGTGTCAGCGATGAAAACACTCAGTTGAAATCTACGGTAAATTCACTCCGAGATGAATTAGAAAAGACACAGATTGGCAAAGAGGAAGAAATTCAAAAAGCGGTATCTCTGATAAATGATGAAAATATACAGCTGAAAGATACGGTCAACAATCTCAGGGATACCCTTGAGAAAACACAGATTGACATAGAGGAGCGTATCCAGAAAGCAGTTGCCGTCGTTACGGATGAAAATAAACAGCTGAAGGGAGCTGTCAACTCACTGAGAGATGAATTAGAGAAAACACAGATTGGGCGTGAAGAGGAAATCCAAAAAGCTGTAGCCAGAGTGAATGACGAAAATCTGCAGCTAAAGGATACGGTGAACAATCTGCGGGATTCCCTTGAGAAGACACAGATTGACATAGAGGAGCGTATCCAAAAAGCCGTTGCACTTATCTCTGATGAGAACACCCAGCTGAAAGGAACTGTCAATTCTCTTAGAGATGAGTTAGAAAAGACACAGATTGGGCGTGAAGAGGAAATCCAAAAAGCAGTAGCCAGAGTGAATGATGAAAATCTGCAACTAAAGGATACAGTAAACAATCTGCGGGATACCCTCGAAAAAACACAAATAGATATTGAGGAACGCATCCAAAAAGCCGTTGCTGTGAGTAATGATGTAAACAAACAGCTGAAGGGTACGGTAAACTCCCTGAGAGATGAGCTGGAGAAAACACAGATCGGACGGGAAGAGGAAGTCCAAAAGGCAGTTGCTAATGTAAATGATGAAAATTCCCAATTAAAAGATACCGTGAATACCCTGCGTGACACTCTTGAGAAAACTCAGATAGATATTGAAGAACGCATCCAAAAAGCAGTTGCACTTGTCTCAGATGAGAACACTCAGCTGAAAGGAACTGTCAACTCCCTTAGAGATGAATTAGAAAAGACTCAGATAGGCAAAGAGGAAGAAATTCAGAAAGCAGTATCCCTGATAAATGATGAAAATGTTCAGCTAAAGGATACGGTAAACAGTCTTCGTGATACACTGGAAAAGACTCAGATTGACATTGAAGAGCGCATTCAAAAGGCAGTTGCTGATGTGAATGATGTGAATAAACAATTAAAGGGTACGGTGAATTCCCTCCGAGACGAGTTAGAAAAAACACAGATTGGTCGTGAAGAGGAAATCCAGAAGGCAGTGGCATTGGTAAACGATGAGAATGTTCAGCTAAAGGATACAGTAAACAGTCTCCGTGATTCTCTGGAAAAGACACAAATAGATATTGAAGAACGCATCCAGAAGGCAGTGGCTGTTACTCAGGATGAAAATAAACA